>CAYWMH010000136.1:0-6591 GCA_964459315.1 uncultured Verrucomicrobiota bacterium | reverse complement strand
GGTCTGCTGCATGAAGAATCGCTTCGTAGGATACACGATTACATCACTACTACTCGTCGGCACTAAGCTTTGCCTGTCCGCCGAGGAACCCAGACTGGAAAACAGCAAACAGCGAGCTACTGTCACCGGGCTGCACGGCAAGCCCGCGCCCAAGCTGGCACTCACCCAATGGCTGAACACCGAGGGCGGCAAGGCGCCGGACACCAAGGGCAAAATCGTTGTGCTCGATTTCTGGGCGACATGGTGCGGTCCATGTATTGCCTCCATCCCCAAGACCAACAAGCTGCGCAAAAAGTACGCCGACAAGGGCGTGGTCATCATTGGCGTCTGCGCTTCACGCGGCGGCGAGAAAATGAAGCAGACCGCCAAGCAGCACGGGATCGAGTACCCGGTTGCGCTCGACGCAGATGGGAAAGTGGTTAGTGCCTACGCTGTCAACAGTTACCCAGATTATTACATCATTGGGAGTGATGGCAAGCTGCGCTGGGGCGACATAGCCAACGCCGATGTCGAGAAAGCCATCGAACATTTGTTGGCGGAGAAATAGTTTCATGAGCGACACGATTTATCCGAGAAGCCCGTACGAGACCATGGACGGCTGGGTGCACCTACCGCGTCTTGTCGACAAAATCCGCCTGCACGAAGCCGGCCAATTGCATGAGGACTACCAGCCGAACTACCTACACAAAGGGTTCGATCTGGCCTGGTTCAAGGCCAGCGGCGTCGAGCCGGACATGCTCGTCGGCGTCGTCAAGAACTCGATCACCGACGGGCAGGTCAGCGACTGGGTCAAGGCCAACGTCCGCGTCTCCGATGAGGCCAAGACGGTGCTACGCGATGACCTGTTGAGCTACGGCACCGAAGGCGCGCTACTCGAGCGCCTCATCCAGCGCAAGGCCGAGTCCGGCCTTCAGGATCGCGACGACATCCGCTGCATGTTCGACTACATCGACGCCGACGAAGGCCGGGGTTGATCACTCCGCTTGGCCAAGCTGGGGCTGGATTTTTTGGGTGGTGCGGAAGTGGAGCTTGGCCGTTTGGCCAAGCTTGGCCATGCCATGTTTTTTCAGGAACGCCGCCCCGGCGGCATCCACCTTCGACGATGCGCCCTTGGGCAACTCAAGGTCGAACTCCTGGCCAAGCGCAGCCAGTCGCTGCACGAAAATGTCCCGAGCCAGAATCGATGCTGCCGCCACCGCGATATCGGATTCGGCCTTGTGCATCTGCACCAGTTTTAGCTGTCGGCCTTCCTCCATCAGCGCGCTTTGGATGGTGGCCTTGCTGCGGGCGAACTGGTCGCTGATCGCGCGCAACGGCGGCGGCTCCATTCGATACCGTTGGCCCAGCAGGTTTTCAATCACACGCGCGTGGCCCCAGGCGAGGATCTTGTTCACATTGCGCATTTTTTGGTACAGCCGGTTGTACGAGGCGTTGCCAATCGGCACGACGGAGTAAACGCAGCCGGGGGTCCCGCGGATGCCCTTGGCCAAGGCGGCTATCTTTTTGTCGCTCGTGATGGCCTTGGAGTCCTTCACTCCCAAGCTGTCCAGCGCGCGGGCAACCGGCTCGTTGACGTAAACACCGGCGACCACCAGCGGCCCAAAAAAATCGCCCTTGCCGCTTTCATCGTCGCCAATGCGTGGCGCGAGTTGCTCCGGTTGTGTGTCGAGCGCATCGGCAAACGCCGCTTGGCCAAGCACCTCCGGCTCGAGGGTGAACTCGACAAATTCCTGTGTACCCTTACCCTGAATCAGAAGCTTGCCACTCTTGTACCACGTGACCGCAAGCTTGGGCCGCTTGTAGCTGAAAACTGCGTGCGGCACCTCGGCCGACTCGAAGTCGCGCTTGGCCAAAATCCCGCGCAACGTCTCCGCCTGCTCGGGCGTCAACTTGGCGGTGTGGCTGGTCATCAGGCGGGAACCGGCTCGACAGCGGGCTCGACCCACTTGCCGTGTTCGCGGATCAGGTCGACGAGGCTTTCGACCGCCTCGGCCTCGGGGATGTTGAAGCGCACCGGCGTCCGTCCGACGTAGAGGTTGATCTTGCCCGGCGCACCGCCGACATACCCGAAGTCGGCATCGGCCATCTCGCCCGGGCCGTTCACGATGCAGCCCATGATGGCAATCTTCACGCCCTTGAGATGCTCGGTGCGCGTCTTGATTCGTGCGGTGACTTCCTGCAGATCGAACAGCGTGCGGCCGCAGCTTGGGCAGGCGACGTAGTCAGTCTTGAACGAGCGACATCCGGCCGCCTGCAAAATATTGTAGGCCAAGCGCAGTGACTGCCCGGCCCCGCTCTCGCCCCGAACGAGAATCGCATCGCCGATGCCATCGCACAGCAGCGAACCGATCGTCACCGCGGCACGCAGCAGGGCTACGCTCGGCTCCAGCGGTGTTTCGCCGAATGTCAGGCAGTCCTTTAGCAAAATGGGGTTCGCTTGGCCAAGCGCCTTGAGCCGGCCGGCGAGTAGACGAAACGCAGTGATCACCGGCAGGTCGATGTCATCCCGCACAGTGAGCAGTTGCGTGTCGCAATTGACCGTAAACTCTTTGCGCGGATCGACTTCCAGCACGTTGAGTTCTTCGTAAATCGCCTCCGGCTTTACGTCGTCGCCCGGACGGATGCGTGGGGCGAGCTTGGCCCAGGCGGCCTCCGTCACGACCACGCGAATGGTTTGCTCACCGCCACACGCAACGCCGTCGGCCAACGAGATCTCCGGCGTGTCTCGGCGTTCGAAATCGAACGGATCGTACGAGAGGGGCACTTCCGGTGTGTCGACGGTTGGATCGGTCAGCTCGGGAATTTGCGCGATCAGGTCGTTGCAGACCGCGATTTCGTTTGGTGAGTCCTCGGTGAGCGAAACACGAATCGTGTCGCCTAAGCCGTCGCACAGCAGCGAGCCGATACCGATGGCACTCTTGATTCGTCCGTCCTCCCCGTCGCCCGCCTCGGTCACGCCAAGGTGCAGCGGGTAGTTCCAGTCCGGCCCGAGCTTGGCCAAGCGTGCGGCCAACAGCCGGTAGCACTCGATCATCACCTTCGGGTTGCTCGACTTCATCGAGAACTTGAAATTGTGGAAGTCGCGGTCGCGCGCGATGCGGGCAAACTCCAGCGCGCTCTCCACCATGCCCAGCGGCGTGTCGCCGTAGCGGTTCATGATGCGGTCGCTCAGCGAGCCGTGATTGGTGCCGATGCGCAGGGCGCGATTGCGCGTTTTGCACTCATCGACCAATGGCGCGAACTCCTCCTCGATCCGGGCCAGCTCGGAGGCATACTCCTCGTCGGTGTATTCGCGGACATCAAACTTTTTCGAGTCGGCATAGTTGCCGGGATTGACACGCACCATCTCGCACCACTTCACAGCCTCCATCGCGGCGTCCGGCTTGAAGTGGATGTCCGCCACCACTGGCACGTTCGAGCCGCGGTCGCGGATGCCGGCGACGATGTGCTCTAGGTTCGCGGCGTAACGCTTGGTCTGTGCGGTAATGCGGACGATCTGGCAACCGACATCAACCAGCGCCATCGACTGCTCGATGCTGGCTTCCGTGTCGAGAGTGCTGCAGGTGATCATCGACTGGCGCGCGATCGGCTCGTTGTCCCCGACGATGACACCGCCGTTTTCCGGATCACCGATGACCACCGGGCGCGTGTAGCGGCGCGCATGGTGAAACGGTGAGGCGCAGTAATCCATCGCGGTGGTTATTCGCTCGTGGCGGGTTCGGGCTCGGCCGGCCCCTTGATTTCGACCTCGTTGTTGTACATGTCGACGAAGTCATCGGAACGCCCGAACACATCGTGGAAGGTGACGTACAACATCAGCGAAATGAGCGCGACGGCAAAGCCGGTCGTGGCCCATTCCTGCAGTTTTACCGGGATTTTGCGCCGAAACAGCCCCTCGATCAGGCCCATCACGGTGTGGCCACCGTCCAGCACCGGGATTGGCAGCATGTTGAGGATGGCGAGGTTCACGTTGAGCAGGACGAGGAAATTCAGGGCCAGGCGGTAGTCGATCTTCACCATGGCACCGATCATCGCGAGGATGCCGACCGGGCCGCTGAGGTCGCTGACGCCGACTCCTGTTTGCTCCTTGTGGAACAACGCGTACAGCGTTCGCCACATGAGCGAGCCGACCTCCGCGATATTCTCCCAAGGCGTTGGCCCGGGATTCTGCACGATGTAAACCTGCGGTTCACGTGCGAACCGGATGCCAATCATAACGCTGCCGGTTTTCAACAGGCGTGGCGTAATCGGCAGCGTTAGTTGCTCCTCGCTGAGAAGCGTTCCCGTGTCGGCATCATATGTCGGTCGGAGGACTACCATCTCGGTTTCCCGGTCACCGTGGACGGGGTTGAATTGGGCGCCGATCATCACCCGGTATTGTTCCAGCACATGCTCTTCATCGGAACCAAACAAGCTGGCAAACGCCTGAACGATTCGATCCCAAAAGCCGCGCTGCCTTTCGCTCGTGAACTTGCCCGGCGTCACCGGGAGGGTGAGTTCCTCCTCACCACGGCGCACAACCATCTCGGTTTCCCTGCCGGCGTAGAGGGAGGGAAACCCGATGCCGATCGTCGTTTGATTGCCAACCCGTGCAGGCGTCACGGAAAGGCCCACCGATTCGCCGCCGCGATCGACGACCAACTCGGTTTCCACGGCTCCACGCTGTTGCAGTTCCTCTTCAAAATGCCGGTCATCCCTGATCGCAATCCCATCCAGCGAAATGATCCTGTCCCCTTGTTTCACTCCGGCTGCCGAAGCCGGCTGGCCCTCCAGCAGTTGGCCGACGGTCAACGTTTTCTTCTGCAACTCCTCGTTCAACTGTTTTTGAAACGTCAGCGAAACGCCGCCCAGCGAGAGAATCCGGTCGCCCACTTGAAGGACCGCGTCTGAGGCCGGCTGACCCTCGACCACCTGTTTCACAACCAGGTTCCGCTTCTGCAGTTCATCGACCAACTGTGAGCTGCTGCCCACCGGGATGCCGGCCAGCGAGAGAATCTTGTCTCCCGCCTTGAGGCCGGCCTCTGAGGCGGCTCCCTCGTCACTCACCTTTCCCACCACGGGCGGATATTTGGGCGGGAGTTGCAGCCGTTTGAGTGCGATCTCCTCGCTGATCGGCTTGGCGGTCAAAACATGAGTTAACTCCTCGGCACCATCCTCCACCTTGCGCTCAAAGGTGACCTCGAAACGATTCGTCACTGACAGGGCGGTCAACTTGAAAGTTTCCTCCCAGGACTGGATCGGCTTGCCGTCGATGGAAGTGATGACGTCTCCCGCTCGAACCCCCTTCGCGTACTCCGGCGACTGCTCGTCGAGCGCACCAACAATCGGCGGCGTGATGGCTTTCGGCAGGCCGACGAAATAGATGATGCCCGCCAGGACGAAGGCGAACACGACATTCATGATCGGGCCGGCGACGGCCACGGCGATCTTGGCCCACGGCGAAATATCCGGGAGCGGCTCGGCTTCCTCCTCCTCTTCCTCGCTTTTGCCCTCGAGCGCCTCGCTGGTGAGCATCTGCGGGAGCTTCACAAAGCCGCCGGCCGGGATCATGCGGACGGTGTAGAGAATGCCGTCTTTCTCCCGCTTCCACAGGATTTTGCCGAAGCCGATCGCGAATTCCTCCACCTTCATCCCGCATTTGCGCGCGACGAAGAAGTGGCCCCACTCATGCACAAAGATCGCCGCGCCGAACAGCAGCAGCACGGCGACGATCACGTAAATTGTCGTTAAAACGATCATTGATTCAGGCTCGCTTGGCCAAGCGCGGTTGCTGCTTGGCCAATGAAACAGTCAGCGGGGCGGGGTGAATTGTTCAAAATTGGCCCAAAATCCCCGCTGCCCCGGCCAACGAGAGTTACATTGCGGCCAGCGCCGCGTCAAACCGCTTCAACACCTCCGCTTGGCCAAGCAGCTCCATCAGGTGGTACAAACTTGGGCCAACCTTGCTGCCGGTGCAGGCCACGCGGGCTGGCATGACGAGCACCTTGTTTTTCACCTCGCGGGTGGCGGCAGTCGCCTTGAGCGACTCCATCAACGAGTCGGCGTCGAACCGGACCAGGTCGGCGTACGCCTCGCGCAGCGCGGCGAGGTGCGGCTTGTTCTCCGGCGTCAACGCCTGCGCTGCCGCCTCGGCGTCGGCCTCCACCGTGTCGCGAAAGAAAAACCCAATGTAGCCGGCGATGTCGTTGAGGTTCTTGATTTTGTCCGTGCACAAGGCCAGCGCGGCGTCGGTGTATGCGGCGTCCCGTGCGCCGGTGTCGATCCCCGCGGCCTCCAGTTGGCCAAGCGCTTGGCTTTTGAAATCGTCCGGGGCCAGCGCGCGGATGTGCTCGAAGTTTTGCCAGTCGAGCTTGGCCATGTCGAAACGCGCGTTGGCCCGCTGCACCCCGGGGAGGTCAAATCGTTCGATCAATTCTGCCACCGGCATCACCTCCGTGTCGTCCTTGGGCGACCAGCCGAGCAGGCTGAGATAATTCACCACAGCTGACGGCAGGTAGCCGCCCTCCATGTACGTGGTCATCGATGCGCCGGTGTCGCGCTTGCTCATCTTCGAACCGTCGTTGTTCAGGATGAGCGGGATGTGCGCAAACT
>CAYWMH010000135.1:0-6599 GCA_964459315.1 uncultured Verrucomicrobiota bacterium | reverse complement strand
GTAAGGAGGAAGGCCGGGAAAAGCTCGACGCGCTGGTCGAGATCATCGGGTTTGACCCGTTGACCGCCCTTAAAGGCGCCACGATGTCCGGCAACGGCGAGGAGGACAACGGCATTCTCGTCGTGAGGCACAAGGCGGACAACGCCAAGCTGCTTGCGTTCATGAAGCTGGACGAGCATTACCGCAAAACCAAGCACGGCAAACACGAGATCCACGGTGCCGGCGACCGAGGCGATGGCAAGCGTGGTTACGTCAGTTTTGTGAACGACACCATTGCAGTGCTGGCTCCTAGTCGTGAGTTGGCCGGCGAGGGCATCGACCTTGTCAACGGCAAGGGCGCTGCGAAACGAATTCCGCCCCGCCTCGTGAACACTGGCAAAAAAGTAACGAACGCGTTCATCACAGCTTACGCCAACGTCGAGTCGCTCAAGGAGGAGATCGACGATGAGAACTTGAGCCAAATGGTCAGGCAGGGTGCACTCGTGATGGGAGAGTCGGACGGGAAACTTATCCTCTCCGTGGCTATCGATACCTACGACGCCGACACGGCCCAGCAGTTGGAGGCAATGGTCAACGGCCTGATTGGCTTTGCCAGGCTGGGCCAGGATGAGAACCCGGAGATCAAGGACATCCTCAAGGGAATCAAGGTCGCTCGCGAAAAGGTGTCGGTGTCCATTCGTTTCGCCATCAGTGTGGAGAAACTGTTGGAGATGATCGACCCGGCGCTGAGGGATCTCGACATCGACCTACCCCAGCCTTGATGCAGTTTGCCACAGCTTCGATGATGGCGGTTCCCCCCCAGGATCAACCTGAACCAAGCTGTGCCATCGACCAGTCCCACGACAACACAGACCGCGATTCAGTCCGGGAGGAGCAACTCGCCCTGGCTGTCGCCGCGAAAGAGGGCTGCATCGACTCATTCGAGCAGTTGGTTGCCCGACTCGAGGCGCGGTTGTTCGCCTTCATTTTCCAGAAGACAGGCAACCATCATCTTACGCAGGACTTGCTGCAATCCACCTTCGTCACAGCCTACCGCAAGCTGCACCGCTACAACCCGAAATACGCCTTCACGACCTGGATTTACACCATCGCCTCGCGGCTTACCATCAACCACTTCCGCCGCAGACAACCGGTAGAGGCGGAGCACGCGGATTCGACGGTTCATGCGACCCCCCGGAGCAACTTGATGGCCACCGAGAAGGCCCGGGGCATCTGGAACCAGGCCAGGGAGTTGCTCCCTGAAAACCAGTTCGCCGCGTTATGGCATTTTTACGGCGAAGAGCGAAACCTGGCCGAGACCGCAGGCGTAATGAACAAGAGTGTCGGCTCAGTGAAGGTGCTGCTGCACCGCGCCCGCCGAAAACTGGCGGAGGCACTGCCCGCCAGAACCGGATTTGACGACTGATCTAGCGAATCGACCCATGAAAAACGAACAACAACCCAGCGCTTGGCCAAGCATCGAGGCCCGGCTCGTCGATGAGGCCAAGCGCGATGTGCCGGATTTCCCGCCGTTCCTCCATCGGCGTATCATGGCCGCCGTTTATGCCGAGGCCGAGAAACAGAGTCGATCGACGCCCGGCTTGGCCAAGGCGTGGCGCTGGGTGTTTGCCGGCGGCTTGGCCGCCATTGCGTTGGCCCTGGCCCTCAGGCCGGCTCCTGCTCCCCAGCCAATGGTGGCTGGCACCCCGCAAAAAGTTTCGGAATGGATCGTCATGGCGGCGAACAGCGATCAGCAGATGGCCAGCCTGATCTCCGACCGTGTGCTCAACGACATGGTCAAAGCCCCGTATCAGCGGCAACTCGACTCGCTGGGCAGCGAACTCGAAAGCGCCCTCGACTTCACCCTCCGGCTGATGCCAATCGAGGTCGCCCTGAAGTAGGCGTGCGATCGAACGATCCCCGGATGTTCGCGATCTCCGGCATGACCGGCCGCCACCGTTCCCGCCGCTCCACCGTCAACTGATCCAGTTTCCCCGACAGGTGCAGGGCATGGTCGAGGCTTCGCCCGGGATGCCTCTCAAGGATGCAGTCCAGGTCGACATAACTCGCGCCGTGGCGTCGGCAGAATTCTGTAACGGCCCCGGCGGTGTGCGGCACACCCAACCGTTCGAGGTGACGAGCAATCTTGCCGCGATCACAGTCGGTCGAGTAGTAGCGGCACACTCCGGCCAGCCGGAACGGCCAAAACCACGCCGCGCTGAGATGCGAGGCGATCGCGACGGTTTGGTTTTGCCGCAGCAACCGGGCTACGACCGGCAACTGGCGGGGATGGCACAGTTCATCCACCACCACCAGCCGGTGTCCGCGAATCGGCCTCACGTCCGGGACCGTCCCCATCATCCAGAGCCATTGGCGGCTTCCGGCCGAAAAAGCGGGGTGATGATCGCACAGGAACTTGAGCGCTGTGCTTTTACCTGAACCGCTGATCCCGGCGAACACGATCAACCGTGCGCTGAGGAACGCCTCCCGGCCAAGCCCGAGGGTGTCGTCGAAGCAGATCGGTTGCTGGGTTGCAGCGGTGTTCATGCCGTGAAGAAATCGTCGATCTTGAACTGCGCGGGATCCCCCTCCAGTTCCTGGTCCACGAACTCGTTGTGGATCAGTTGGATCTCCCAATACACGAACAGCCCGTGTGATTTGGACACGATGTTTGGCGGGTAAAGCGCCTTGAACATCGGCTCGAACGACACAGGATCCTGGAAATATTGCTCCACTGGGTGGTTTTTTGGGATGAGTTCCACCTCCTTCGAGTAAAGCAGGACACCCCGCTTTGGGACACTGAAGCTGACCGTCCGCTGGTTGCTGCCGGAGCCCCGGACGTACTTTCCCTTTTCCAGGTTGCACGCCACGATTCGCAGGGTGATGTCCTTCAGGTCCGTGCGCGAGTTGCCATGAATCAGGTCGCTCACGTTGCGTTCCGTCTCGCGGTCGATCCGTCCCGAGATCGGGCTGAAACGAAATGTCATGTACTTGCGAAGCTGCCGCTTGATGGCCAGCCAGATGGCCACGCCGATGACACCGCAACCGCCCAGGGCCTTGCCGATCGGGGAGGAGTATTCGCCGTCGCTGTCGACCTGCGAGTAAAAGTACGTCGCGTACTTGGGCGAAAACTCGTCGTGAATCCCGATCATCATGTTCACCACCATGACCACGGCCCCGATGACCAGCAGTCCAAGCGTGGCCAGTTTGTTGTGCGAGGGGATGGCCATCAGGTTTTTCATGAATGAAAAGACATCCTTCGGGTCGATGAGATCTTTTGTGCTCCGGGTGATCTTCGGTTTTTTAAGCGAAACCGTTGGCAGATTTTTCTCGGTGGAAGTGTCCTTCCGGATCAGCCTGTCGTTGACGGTCAGTTTTCCGAAACAACGGATACTGATCTCGGAGCCGTTGTAGCTGAACGGTCGTTCCTCCAGCACATGCGGCGGGATGCGAACCGTTTCGCTTGGCGAGCGGACGGTGAACTGGTGCTTGAACAGATCCTCCGATTTGTTGACCGGCCGGGAGTCCTTCACCTTGACGAAACGCTTGATCACGAAGGTGGCGCCTTTGCCGAGAAACTTGGGATCCGAAATCTTCAGTTCCGCAGTGAGACCGGCATGGCCCTGCTTCGGATCGTAAGAATACGTAATGTCTACTTTCTTGGACACGGCTGCTGATGATTAGCGATGAAAATCGTAGCGAACCAGACGGCTCTGTCAATGTCATGGCCATTGGCCAACGACCCCGATGGCTGACTCGGGGCGACTAGATCCTGCCTTGGCCACAAAAGGAGTAGTGCAACCACAGATCATTTAAGCTCAAAAACTAATAATAAACCCATATTATAAATACATATCAACATATCTTGATATGTTGATATGTTTGTTGACTCCCTTCAGGCGGATCGGTAGCCTGCCGCGTTGTGGGTGGTAAACCGAGCAGCAATTCTCACCGAGCTTTAAGTGATCTCTTGGCCAAGCGCATCGTCATTCTCGATGGCGCGATGGGCACGATGATCCAGCAGCATGCATTGGAGGAGGCTGATTTCCGGGGCGAGCGATTTGCCGACTGGGATCGCGACCTGAAGGGGAACAACGACCTGCTGGGCATCACGCGCCCCGAAGTGATCGGCTTAATCCACCGGGCCTACCTCGAGGCCGGGGCGGACATTATCGAGACGAATACCTTCAACTCGACGAGCATCGCCCTGGCCGATTACGGGATGGAGTCGCTCGCGCACGAGTTGAACGCGGCCAACGCGAGCCTCGCCCGTACGGCCGCCGATGCGGTGATGGCGGCGGCGCCCGGCCGGCAATGTTTCGTCGCCGGGGCGCTTGGCCCGACGAATCGCACCGCCTCCATCTCGCCGGATGTCAACGACCCGGCGTTCCGCGCGGTGACGTATGACCAGTTGGTCGAGGCATACACGGAGCAGGCCAGTGGTTTGATCGAGGGCGGGGTGGATCTGCTGCTGGTCGAGACTGTGTTTGACTCGCTCAACTCGCGGGCGGCGTTGTTCGCGCTTGAGTCGTTGTTCGACTCGCTTGGCCAACGGCTGCCGGTGATGCTGTCGTTCACCATCACCGACCAGAGCGGCCGCACGCTCTCCGGCCAGACGGTCGAGGCGTACTGGAACTCGGTGTCCAACATCGACCTGGTCAGCGTTGGGATCAATTGCGCGCTTGGCCCGCAGGAAATGCGGTCGCACATCGGCGAGCTTTCCCGCATCGCGCCGGTCAATGTCAGCGCGCACCCGAACGCCGGCATGCCGGATCCGCTGCTGCCGACCGGTTTCCCGGAGACGCCGGAGTCGTTCGCACCGCAGTTGCACGACTGGGCGGCCAACGGCTGGCTAAACATCGTCGGCGGCTGTTGCGGCACCACGCCGGGGCATATCCGGGAGATTGCCAAGGCGGTTGCGGATTGCGAGCCAAGGCGCTTGGCCAAGCCGGAGCCGTGGTTGCGACTCAGCGGCATGGAGGCGTTGACCGTTCGACCCGAGTCCAATTTCGTCAACGTCGGCGAGCGCACCAACGTCACCGGCTCGCCACGCTTTGCCAAGCTGATCAAGAACGACCAGTACGAGGAGGCGCTGGCGGTCGCCCGGCAGCAGGTCGAGAACGGAGCGCAGATTATCGATGTGAACATGGACGAAAGCATGCTCGACTCCGAGGCGGCGATGACGCGGTTCCTCAACCTGATCGCCTCTGAGCCGAACATTTCGCGCGTGCCGATCATGATCGACAGCTCGAAGTGGTCGGTCATCGAAGCCGGCCTGAAATGCATCCAGGGCAAGGGCATCGTCAACTCGATCAGCTTGAAGGAGGGAGAGGAACAATTCCTTGGGCAGGCGCGGTCGATCCGCCGGTACGGTGCCGCGGTGGTGGTGATGGCGTTCGACGAAACCGGCCAGGCGGATACGATTGATCGCCGTGTGGAAATCTGCACCCGATCTTACAAGCTGCTTACTCAGAAGGCCGGCTTCCCGCCACAGGACATTATTTTCGATCCGAACATCCTCACCGTGGCGACCGGGATGGAGGAGCACAACGACTACGCCGTAAGTTTCATCGAGGCGACGCGGATCATCAAATCGACCCTGCCGTTGGCCAAGGTGAGCGGCGGGGTGAGCAACATCTCGTTTTCGTTCCGGGGCAACAACACCGTGCGGGAGGCGATGCACGCGGCGTTCCTGTATCACGCGATTCAGGCCGGGCTCGACATGGGTATCGTCAACGCCGGGATGCTCGAGGTGTACGAGGAAATTCCTCCCGACCTGCTGGAGCGTGTGGAAGACGTGCTGCTCAATCGCCGGCCCGATGCCACCGAGCGGTTGATCGAGTTTGCCGAGACGGTCAAGCAGCAGGGTAAAACGGAAAAGGTCACCGATGCGTGGCGTGAGGGAACGGTCGAGGAACGGCTTAGCCACGCGCTGGTCAAGGGCATCGTCGATGACATCGAGGCGGATACCGAGGAGGCCCGCGCGAAATAGGGCCGCCCGATACACGTCATCGAGGGTCCGTTGATGGACGGCATGAACGTGGTCGGCGACCTGTTCGGTGCCGGCAAGATGTTCCTGCCGCAGGTCGTGAAAAGCGCCCGCGTGATGAAGAAGGCGGTCGCCTATTTGCAGCCGTTCATGGAGGAGGAAAAGGCGGAGACCGGTGTTTCCGCACAGGGCAAAATTCTCATGGCCACCGTCAAAGGTGACGTCCATGACATTGGCAAAAACATCGTCGGCGTGGTGCTGCGCTGCAACAACTACGAGGTGATCGACCTAGGGGTGATGGTGCCGTGCGACAAGATTTTGAAAACCGCCCGCGAGGAAAACGTCGATATCATCGGCCTGAGTGGACTGATCACGCCGTCGCTGGATGAGATGCAGCATGTGGCGAAGGAAATGCAGCGCGAAGGGTTTGACCTGCCGCTGTTGATCGGCGGCGCGACGACCAACCGCGAACACACCGCGGTAAAGATCGCACCCGGCTACGGACAGGCTACGCTCCACGTGCTCGATGCCTCCCGCGCCGTTGGCGTTGTCGGCAAATTATTGGGCGAAACCAATCGTGACGAGATTGTCGCGGAGAACACGGCGATACAGGAGGAACTCCGCGAAAAGC
>CAYWMH010000134.1:0-6790 GCA_964459315.1 uncultured Verrucomicrobiota bacterium | reverse complement strand
AAAGAAACTCGCCAAGAAAAGAAAGAAGGCCGAAAAGGCGAAGAAAAAGGCGGCTAAAAAAACCGCCAAGGGCAAAAAAAAGTCAAAGAAGAAGGCCGGGAAGTAGCCCTGCTTGGCCAAGCGCTTGGCCGTTAAAACCCACCGCGCAGTTCCTGTTGCAGTTTTTGGCCGAACTTGGGCATGTCGGCCTCGGGCGGGCGGTAGCCGTCGCTTGGTGGCACCAGCGCCGGGCGGCCGAACTGGTCGACATGCCAGTCGCAGGTCACCCCGTCGGAGAAGGTCACCGAGCCGCTGGCCATCGTCCCGGGCTGGGTCACGGGCGACACGGTCACGGACACCTCGCCGCCGATGCTGTTGCCTTCCGCGTCCGGCGCGGTCTCGCCGATGGGATCGTCCGGCGCAGGAAATGGGTTGTCCGGCGTCGGTTCGGGGTTGTCCGGTGCGGTGTTCGGTCCGGTCGTCGGCTCTTCCGGTTCGGCCGGTTCCGGTTCCTCCTCGTCCTTGGGCGTCAACTCGAGGTCACCCACAAGGAATCGGACATCCATGTAGGTCATCCGGATGTCCATCTCCGATTCGAGCCGTGACTGGATGGCCGACAGGTCGAGTCCCTCCTCTACCCAGCCGGCGACGGTCTTTTTTTGATTCTCGTCGAGTTGCATGTTTACCCATTGGCCAAGCCGGGTGACCGGCTTGCGGCTTCCCCCCTGACTAACCGCTGTCCCGCCGGGAAACAAGCCGAATCGCCCGCGGCGACCGGGTTGGATTGGCTCGCACTGGGGCACGGGCCGGGTTAAGTTTGGTGGCGATGATTTCCGGTATCACCAGGAAGGAAGCGCCCACGGAGGCCAAGGTCCGCGTCGGCGATGAGCGCCTGCTCAAGGTCAGTGCTGACGCCGGCGACAAGGTGCGTTCGCTGCTCGAGCGGCAGGGCCGCCCGGAGGGCGTGCTTCGCGTGGCGGTGGTCGGAGGCGGCTGCTCCGGGCTGCAGTACAGGATGGATCTGCAGGACGCCCCGGCGCACCGCGACATCCTTGTCGAGAGCGGCGGCATCCGGGTGGTGGTCGACCCGAAAACGGCGCTGTACGTTACCGGCAGCCAGCTCGATTACGCAGACAAGCTGGAGGACGGCGGTTTCAAGGTGAACAATCCCAACGCCGCGAGCACCTGCTCCTGCGGCGAGAGCTTCAGCGCCTAACCGCGGCGGCTCCGCGTACCGCCGATGACTGATTACTTCGCACTGCTCGATTTCCCGCGGTGCCCTTGGCTCGATGCCGAGTCACTCAAGCAGCGGTTTCACGAGCGATCCGCCGAGATGCATCCCGACCAGTCGCCCGGTGCGACCGACGAGGCCAAGGCTGAGTTGCATTGGCAGTTTGCCGAGGTGAACACGGCGTACGAATGCCTGCGCGAGGCCAAGTCCCGAGTGCGGCACCTGCTCGAGCTGGAGCTTGGGCGCGCGCCGGAAAACGTGCGGTCGATCCCCGGCGAGATGACCGAATGGTTCATGGAGATTGGCGCCATCTGCCGGGAGGCCGACGCGTTCCTCGCGAAAAAAGAGGCAAACGATTCCCCGCTACTGCGGGCGGCGTTGATGGAGGAGGGGATGGAGTTGAACGACAAAGTCACCGAGGCACATGGCAGGTTGCAGGCGGAGTTGGCGAAGGTGGATGCCGAGTTGCAGGCGCTTGGCCAAGCGTGGGAGGCGCTTGATGGCCAGCCGGAGGGCCGCGCGGAAAAACTCCCTCTGCGCAGACTGGAGGCACTTGGCCAACAGCTTGGCTTCTGGTCGAAGTGGAGCTCTCAACTCGCCGACCGTTCAATCCGGCTCATGTTTTGAGTTGTCGCCGGGAGGGCGCTTGGCCAAGCTGCCGCGCTGTTCACGTTTTGACATGACATATCGATTTATTTTGACGACAGCCGTTGCGTTGACCGTATGCGGGGTGGTTTCAGTCTGGGCAGATGAAAAGAATGCCAAGCCGGAGAACGGCTTCGTCGCGTTGTTCGACGGATCCTCGACCGGGCATTGGATGAACGCCCGTTCCGGGAAATTTCCCTCGAAGGGCTGGATGATCGAGGACGGCTGCCTCAAGCACGAGGCCAACGGCGGCGGCGGCGACAACATCACACGGGGCACCTACGAGCAGTTTGATTTTCGTTTTGAGTGGAAGGTGGCCAAGCGAGCGAATAGCGGCGGGAAATATTTCATCGTCCGCATACGCGGCTCGCTTGGGCACGAGTACCAGGTGAGCGAGGACGCCGGTTATCCCGATGGTGGCAAACACAGCACGGCGTCGTTTTACGACGTGCTGGCGCCGGCCAAGGACAAGCCGATCAAGCCGGCGGGCCAGTTCAACACGTCCCGCATCGTCGTGAAGGGCCAGACGGTGCAACATTTTCTCAACGGCAAGGTCGTGCTGACGTACCGGCTGGGCAGCGACGAGGTGAAGGCGGCGGTGTCCAAGAGCAAGTTCCGGAAGCTGGACGTGTTCGGCGTGCGCTTGGCCGGGCATATCCTGTTGCAGGACCACGGCGGCGAGGTGTGGTACCGCAACATCCGCATCCGCGACCTGGGTGGGGAATAGCGGCGGCGCGCTCGGCTTAGCCCTCCGTTTCGCTTTCGACTTCGCCCGGTGGGCGGGCGTCGGCTTTTAGCGCTTCGTCGAACGCCTGTGCCCGCTTGTACAGGCGCTTTACGAGCTTCTCATTTTTAGCGGCAACATCGGTGGTTTCGCCGATGTCCTTTGACAAATTGTAAAGCGTGAGCGCCGGCTTTTTGCCTTGCTGCTGTTGGTTCCGGTTGCCGCCGCCGATGTGGAGTTTCCACTCTCCGCTGCGTACGGCTCGGAGTCCATTGCCTTTGTAAAAGTAGTACGCCTTGTGCGGGCTTTTGGCACCATTTTTGCCGGACATAAGTCGCCAAATGTTTTTGCCGTCGATCTTGCGCTTGGGAAACTCGGCCTTGGCGAGCTTGGCGAAGGTCGGGAGAATGTCGCATGCGGCGGCAACCTCGCTGCAAACCGTACCGGCCGGTATTTTGCCTGGCCAGCGCATGATGGTCGGCACGCGCATGCCGCCTTCCCATGTGCTGAATTTCGCACCGCGCAGGGGCAGGGCGGAGCCACCGTGGTGGCGGAGCTTGAGGTGCCACGGCCCGTTGTCGCTGGTGAACAACACGAGCGTGTTGTCGTCGACGCCGGTATCCTTCAGCGTTTTTAAAACCTGCCCGATTGAGTGGTCGAGTTCCTCGATGGTGCGGATGTACGCCTGCTTGGGGTCCTTCGTGAAAAACTTGTCCGACACAAACAGCGGGATGTGCGGCATGGTGTGCGGCATGTAGAGGAAAAACGGTTTGTCCTTGTTGTTGCGAATGAACTTCTGCGCCTCCTGCGTGTAGCGAGTGGTCAGTGTGTTTTGATCGACCGGCCGCTCGATCTCCTTGGTGTCGCGCAGCAGTGGAACGTTCCACGGTGTGACGTCGCGCTCGACCCAGGCGCGGTCGAGGTTACGATCCTTGCCTTTCACGCCATCCATGTCGTTGGAGTAGGGGATGCCGAAGTAGCTGTCGAATCCATGATTCGTCGGCAGGAACTTGGGCAGGTGTCCGATGTGCCATTTGCCGACCGCGGCCGTGGCATAGTCCTTGGATTTTAGGACTTCCGCGACGGTGGTTTCCTCCGGGTTCAGGCCGATCGTGTGCCGGGGGAACAACACGCCGGTGATGCCCACTCGTGGCGGGTAACAGCCGGTCATCAACCCGGCGCGGGACGGCGAGCAGACCGGGGCGAGCGAGTAAAAGTCGGTGAACTTCATGCCCTCCGTCGCCATGTTGTCGAGGTGCGGTGTCTTGATGGTTTTCGAGCCAAATACGCCGACGTCCTGATAGCCCTGATCATCCATGAAAATCAGGACGAAATTCGGAGTGCGCTTGGCCTCGGCAGCGGAGGTCGAGGCAAAGACAGCGGCCAAGGCGAGAGAGCGCTTGGCCAAGCGGATCAGTATTGGAAATGGTGGCATGGCTTGGAGCGCGGAACGCTAGACAAAACACGGCGCGGAGACAAGCAGCGCTTGGTTTTACTCGTCGGGCGGCCGGGTTTGCGGTACACCGTCCGCACCGATGAGCGAATCGCGCGCACCGAAAATCGAGAAATGGCCCTTCATCGCCGGGGACGTGGCTCTCCTGCTGATGGCCTGGCTGGTTTATTATCACTCCGACCCCGAGACGCCTTTCACCGGGTTGGAGGCGTTCTGGTGTTTTACCTGCGTGGCGGCCGGGGCGTGGGTCATGGTGCTTCCGTTCCTCCGGGAGTTCCAGGCACGGGCTGACCTGACCGAGGCGCGGGAACTGGCGGCTTCCGTCGAGAAAATCTCGTCGCTGGACGCGTTGGCCAAGCAGATTGAAAGTGCCACCGAGCAGTGGCTGCACGTGGAGGACCGGGCCAACGAGATTAACGCCACGTCCAAGGAGATCGCCGGGAAGATCAACGCCGAGGCGCGGGAGTTCACCGAGTTCCTGCAGAAGGCCAACGACACGGAGAAGAACCATCTGCGGCTGGAGGTGGACAAGCTCAACCGGACGCAGGTCGACTGGGTCAAGGTGGTCACCGGGATGCTGGATCACATATTTGCGCTCAACCAGGCTGCGCGCCAGTCCGGGCAGGAGAAGCTGGTGCGGCAGCTGGACAACTTTCAGGCCGCCTGCCGGGACGTGGCGCGCCGGGTGGGGGTGGTGACCTATTTACCGAAGCCGGAGGAGGCGTTTGACGCCGACAAGCATCAGCTCCGCGACCCGGAGGCCGACCCGGAGGCCGGGGCGAAGATCGTCGGCATCGCCGCGCAGGGGTTGTCCCACCAGGGGCAGGTGTTGCGCAAGGCGGTCGTGGTGATCGAGGGGGAGGAACTTGGCCAAGCGCCGCCGGATGCAGGCAAACCGAAGGCAAAGGCGAAGAAAAAGCCTGATTAATATCAGTTGCGCCTCGCGGCGCCTTGCACATTGAGCATCATCTGCGCTTTTTTATCCCCGTTTTCCGCAGCTTCGATCATCGCGCTTTGGACATTCACGCCGGCCTCGCTGACGACCATGAACTGGTCGACGGTTAGCTTGGCCCCGTTTGCCTTCAGTTGGTTGATGGTCTGGATGGCCAGCGGGAAGTTGCCCTGATCGAGCGCGTCGCTGGCGGTTTTGGCGAGTTGCTTCAGCTTGGGATCGGCCTTCTCGAAAAAGGTGATCAGGTCGCTGGCCGATGCCTCGGCGGTGTCGGCCTGCAGGGCCTCCTCCTTGACTCCGTCGCAGCCCCCAAAGAGCAGGCCAAGCGACAACGCCATGAGGGGAGATTTGAGTTTGTGGCACATCGGCGTTTTCCGGCCGGTTCAAAGTCCGCGGTTTCTCGGGCTGCACCACCAACGATTGCCGCCGCGGGGCGCCGAGCGGGCTTCGCGATAGTAAACCCTCGGATTGATAAACTCGACGTGGCCGTCAACGCACGATGCGACGAATCCTTCCTTGTGCCGTTTGGCCACCGGTTCGCTCGCGCGGCTCGTGGCATTGTCATAGGCACCGGCATCGTCACTGTGCGCCTCCCAGTAAACCATGTCGCCCGGCTCAAACTGATCCACCTTGTAGGTTGCCCCCATTCTTCGGGGATTCAGTTGGCAGGTGTACTCGCAGAAAGCGCCGTTCATGATGTAGCTGGTCACTTGGTTCTCCCGTTGCTTGAAATTGCGATGCATTCGGTCCTTGACGATGTAATCCATCGAGCATTTCAGGATGTTGCTGCTGGTATGGTAGTTCCATAGCTGGCTTTCGTGGACGACGTCGCGCGCCGGGCGACCATTGGCACGCCGGGTGTAGGCCCAGTTCGGCAGCCCGATCGTGCCGGAGCACCAACCCGGGTAAGGCATGTAACTCTCGTTGTCGGGCTGGTACATCGCCGAGGCCAAGCTGATCTGCTTCATGTTGTTCATGCAGTTGGTGCGGTGCGCCTGTTCCTTGGCCTTGGCCAGGGCCGGGAGCAGCAGCGCCGCCAGGATGGCGAAGATGGCGATGACGCCCAGCAGTTCGCTGAGCGTGAAACCTGACATTCGTTCGAGTGGAGCGTTCATGTTGCGTTTCGGTGCTTGGCGAAAAGTATCACCGATTCATCCGTTTTTGCAACTCCATTTCGCGGTTCTTGACAGGTGCCCAAAACTGGCGGAAGTTGCTCTTGGAGTTGGTTTTGGGACTTGAACCGGCAAAACTTTATGTGGCGGATCTCGGCAAACGGGCCGTGGTGCGCATCTCGGGCCGCGCGAACTGCCTGTCCAGCGTGCCGTTCAAGCAGGTCGTCAACGGCCTGATCGAGCGCGGTCGCCGGGCCTTCACGCTTGATCTGAGCGACTGCCAACTCATGGACAGCACGTTTCTCGGGGTGCTCGTCGGTCTGAACCGCTCGCTTGGGCAAGCGGAGAGCGCCGGCGGGTTTTCGCTTTACCAGCCCACGGAGCCTGTGCGAGTCCTGCTCGACAACCTTGGCATCCTCGAGTTGTTCAACACGGCCGAGTCGCTTGGCAAAGCAGAGGACGCCGAGTCGGTGGAGGCTGGCGGGGCGGTGGACAAGACTGAGTTGACCCGCACCAGCCTCGAGGCGCACCGGACGCTCATCGACGTCAATCCGGAGAACGAGGCCAAGTTCAAGGAGGTCACCCGGTTCCTCGAGGAGGATCTGCAGCAGCAAGGGGCCGCCGATTGACCGGACTAATTTTTCAGTCGGTGATATTGGCCGGTGGTGGGTTGCGCCAGGGGCATGGTCTTGCC
>CAYWMH010000133.1:0-6916 GCA_964459315.1 uncultured Verrucomicrobiota bacterium | reverse complement strand
CAAGGCCGAAGTGGGCGATCGGTGCGTGCTGCGATCGGTACGAGTCGCCGTTGACGATGTAGCGCCATTGGTCGCGCCCGCCGGCCCGGAGGCGAACCTTGGTTCCGTTGAGCGACGGGCAGGCGGCGCTGCGGGCCAGGCGGATGCCCACCCACCGGTTGTCGTTCGGCCAGAGGTTGCGGGCCATCAGCAACCCCTGCGATCCCGGCTCCGGCCAGACGGAAAAATGGGTAAAGAACAGGTCGATTCGTCCGTCGCCGTCGATGTCGCCGCTGGCGACGTTGCGCGAGTCGATCTCGTGCGAGGCGTTCATCAGGAAGGCCACGTCGTCGAGCGACCGGTTTTCTCGGTTGAGCAGCAGCCGGTTTTTCTCGAAGCCGCCGTACGAGTAGCCGGCACCGTACAGGCGGCTTGAGGTTCCCCGGATGTAAACCTCCATCGCGGGGTTCGGCTCGGAGTTGGCGTGGTAAATGTCGTGGCACCAGAACTGCCGCTCGTAATCCTTCACCGAGCCGCGGCTCTTGTGGCCGTTGGCGATGAACAGGTCGGTGTCGCCGTCGTTGTCGGCGTCGAACGAGGTTGCGCCCCATGACCAGCCGGTGTTTGCCGAACGGTCGCCCATCGGGCGCTGCGCGAATTTTTCGCCGTCGCCGAAGTACAGCCGGTTGCCGAACGTGATGTCGGCCAGTCGCTCGGTGTAATGACGGTGCGTCGGTGCCGCGAGATTCATCGACGCCATCCGCTCGGCGGCCCACGAGTTCATCCCGATCATCAGCAGGTCCATTTTGCCGTCGGCGTCGTAGTCGGCGAAGCTGTGCGCCATGCCGAAGCCGAATCGGTTCGCGACGAGCCGCTCGGTTGCGTCGGTGAATTTCCCCGAGCCGTCGTTGAGGAAAAGATCCACCCCGGCGAAGTCGCTCACGATGGTCAAGTCGAGGTCGAGGTCGTTGTC
This sequence comes from uncultured Verrucomicrobiota bacterium, assembly GCA_964459315.1. GTDB lineage: Bacteria > Verrucomicrobiota > Verrucomicrobiia > Limisphaerales > UBA1096 > UBA1096. The sequence goes on along the minus strand of CAYWMH010000133.1, from coordinate 5,964 downwards.
GATGTCGGCGAAGGAGGCGCTGTACGACCGGCGATGCCGCTTGGTCGCCAGCCCGGCGGCGGCTGTGGCATCACTCAGGTTACCGCTCCCGTCGTTGAGCAGCAGGTAGCCGGGGAAGCCGTCGTTGGCATCGTAGATCGGCGTCGGCATTTGGCCCTTCACGTAAGGCAATTTGTACTGCGACAGCCACAGATCGGCATCGCCGTCGCCGTCGATGTCGCCGGTGGTCAGCACCATCGGATCGAGCACTTTTTCTGGCGCCCGCCAAGCGAGCCGGGCCGGGCTTGGAAACATCCCATCCGGTTGGCCTTCAATGAGATAAATGCCTTCTTGACCGCAGGCGACCACGTCCACCACGCCGTCGCAGGACAAGTCCTCCAGCGTGACGTTGAACACGATTTCGCTGAACTGCGGGCAGAGTGTCTCGGCCTTGAATCGCCCTCCGCCGAGGTTGCGGTAGATTCGGTTTTTGCAGCCGAGGATCACCTCGACCCGGCCGTCGCCGTTAAAGTCGTATAGGATGAGTGGATCGATGAAGACGTTGCCGTCGTCGGGCGGGACGTCCTGCCGGCTGGGCGGGTTGAACGCCGGCGCACCGGCGCGCTCGAGCCACTCAAGTCCGGTGAGGTCGATGCGGGCCGGTTGAGGCAGCGTCTCCGGCGTGAGCGCGGCCGGCTGCCACTGCACCGTGATGTCGCCACGCAGGATGCCGCGCTTGGCCAAGGGATCGTTTACGAGATGCAGCGAAATCCAAAAGACCGATGTCGGCCCGCCGCCGGCGCGCGGGGCGAACCGGCGATGCCGCCATTCGCTCTGCTTGAGTTGCCAGCCGGTGGCCCGCCATTGGCCAAGTGCCTCGGCGAACTGCGCAGGAGCCCAAGCCGGCCCGCCCTTGGCCAAGTGGACGCGGCGGATGCCCGCCTCCCACGCCTCGGCCGACTGCGCTTGGCCAAGCTGCATCTCACGGAACGGCATGCCGCCGAGCAGTTGAAACGGATCGGCACCGCCTCGGAGGTTGTCCCAGATTTGAATCGCCACCTCGCCGTACTGGCGCGCGGTCATCTCGTCGGCCCAGACGGTGGCGTCCCATTGCCGGTGCTTGGCCTCAATGGCGGCGACCTGTTGCATCACTGCTTGATCGACGAGTCCGCCCGCCTGGCTTGGCTTGGGCGCGGGGGAGGGGTGCGGTTTGCGCGGGTTCAGCAGCACCGCCACCGCGCCGACAAGCAGCACGGCAAGCACCAGCGCCAATACTCTGCCGGGGCGGAACAGCACGCCGGGATTGTCCGCACAATCGCCGCTTTTTCAACGGAAATAAACCGCGAGAGGCTTGCGATCCCTTGACACCTCGATTGCCTCTGCGATGATGCCGCGCCTTTTTTATGGCCGGGACCCATATAAACGATCGGATGGAAAAAATCGTGTCGCTCTGCAGGCGGCGTGGGTTTGTTTTCCAGTCCTCGGAGATTTACGGCGGACTCAACGGGCTGTGGGATTACGGCCCGCTTGGCGTCGAGTTGAAGCGCAACATCAAGGAGGCGTGGTGGCGCGACATGGTCACTGCGCATAACGAGCGCGTGCAGCCGGAGGGCGCGCCGAGGCCGTTCCAGATGGTCGGCATCGAGTCGTCGATCATCATGCACCCGCGCGTCTGGAAGACGTCCGGGCATTACGATCTGTTTCACGACATGATGGTCGACTGCCGCGAGAGCAAGCGCCGTTACCGGTACGACCACATCAAGGGCTCGTGGGTGGAGCACGACGGCCAGAAGGTGTTCGTCACCTGCATCACCGACGGGGATGCGAAAGAGGAGATCACACGGCGCGCGCTGCAGCATTTTCAACTCAAGGCCAAGTACGCTGACAAGCTGGCCTGGCATGGCGATGTCACCGACCTGACCTCGGTCAGCGAGACGGAGCAGGTGCTCGCGCCCGACGCGAAGGAACTGGGCACGCTGACCGAGCCGCGCGAGTTTAACCTGATGTTCGAGACGCACATCGGCGCGATGCGCAGCGACGACAGCAAGGCGTTCCTCCGGCCGGAGACGGCGCAGGGGATGTTCGTCAACTTCCGCAACGTGGTGGACAGCAGCCGCGTGAAGGTGCCGTTCGGCATCGCGCAGCAGGGCAAGAGCTTTCGCAACGAGATCACACCGCGCAACTTCACCTTCCGCACGCGCGAGTTCGAGCAGATGGAGATGGAGTTTTTCTGCCATCCCAGTGAGTCGCGCGAGTGGTATCAATTTTGGCGCGATCGCCGGTTCCAGTGGTACGTCGATCACGGCATCGGCCCCGAACGGCTCATCCTGCGCGACCACGATCAGGACGAGTTGTCCCACTACTCGGTCGGCACCGCCGACGTCGAGTATGCGTTTCCATTTTGCGAGGAGGGCGAGTACGGCGAACTCGAGGGCATTGCTCACCGGGGTGACTTCGATCTGCGCTCGCACATGGAGGGCAAGCTCGTCCGCGACGGCGACGAGTTGGTCGTCGAGCAGGGCGAGGACGGCAAACCGAAGTATCCCGGCAGCGGCAAGGACCTGACCTACCACGATGAGGAGGCCAGGGAGCGCTTTGTGCCACACGTCATCGAGCCGGCCGCCGGGGCCGACCGTACCGTGCTGGCATTCATCTGCGACGCCTACGACGAAGAGGAGATTACCAACGAGAAGGGCAAGACCGAGACGCGGGTGGTGATGCGGTTTCACCCGCGCATCGCGCCGGTCAAGGTGGGCGTCTTTCCGCTGCTCAAGAACAAGCCGGAACTGGTGGCCAAGGCGATGGAAGTCCGCGCCCTGCTGCAGCCGCACATGGCGGTATTCTACGACGAAACTGGCGCAATTGGCCGCCGCTACCGCCGCCAAGACGAGGCCGGCACGCCGTTTGGCGTCACTATCGATTTCGACACTATCGGCGAAAACGGCGATGAAAACAAAGACACCGTCACTCTCCGCGGGCGCGACAGCATGGAGCAGCGTAGAGTCAAGATTGATGATCTCCTTGGCATTTTGTTAAAGGAAATCAGCTAGCCCAGCGCTTGGCCAAGTGCAGCGCGATCGAATCTTTTCTTGATTCGCTTAGAAGCCGTTGGCATAAACGCGTTGCCCGTTCGGGCGCTCGGTTCATCTTATGGCCAACGGACAAGCTTCCCTTACAGAAACTGGGTTTGGAAAAACCATGCGGCGCGATGTGTGGTGGTTGCAGCCACTGCTCACTTTTTTTGGCCTGTCGACGTTCATTGTCTATTCCACTTGGCGGGCGTTTCACGGCCAACATTTTCTGGCGGTGGAGGGCGGAGCCAACTATCTCTCGCCATTTTTTTCGCCGGTCATATACTTCCATGATCTGCCGACGCTTACGGCCGAATTGAAAAGCGCTTTGGAAGCTCATGCTTGGCTCGGCGACATGCCGGGTTGGGTGCCCCATTGGGTGTCTCCTTCTTTTTTTATACTTTGGGCACCAGCGGGATTCCGTTTCACCTGTTATTACTACCGGGGTGCCTACTACAAGGCGTTCTGGGCAGACCCCATAAACTGCTCGGTCAGTGAGCCCCGGAACGGCTATCGGGGTGAACACAAGTTCCCTCTCATCTTCCAGAACATCCACCGTTACTTTTTTTATGTGGCGGCGGCGTTTATTTTTATTCTTGGCTACGATGCGTGGCAGGGCATGTGGTTTACCGCGGAGGGCGGAGGCAGAGAATTTGGCATAGGCATCGGAAGCCTTGTGTTGTGGGGTAATGTGATTCTGCTGGGTGGGTACACATTTGGATGCCACTCGTTCCGGCACCTCATCGGCGGCGGCATCAACAAGCTCTCCAAGGCCCCTTTGCGTTCCAAATGTTACGACTGTGTCGGTTGCCTGAACTCCAAGCACATGGTTTGGGCGTGGTTCAGCCTCGTCTGGGTGGGATTCACCGATTTGTATGTGTGGATGTGTGCCAGCGGGACTTGGACTGATTTTCGGATTATTTAAATGGCAGATTTTCAAACACACGAGCATGATGTGCTGGTGATTGGCGCCGGCGGCGCGGGATTGCGTGCAGCCATTGAAGCGGCGTCAGTAAAAGGCTGCTCCGTGGGGTTGGTTTGCAAGAGCCTGTTGGGCAAGGCGCACACGGTGATGGCCGAGGGCGGTATGGCGGCGGCGATGGCCAATGTGGATGAGCGCGCCGGGTGGGAGCCGCATTTTGCCGATACGATGCGCGGCGGGCAGTATTTGAACACTCCCACGATGGCGGAGCTGCACGCCAAGGAGGCACCGGCGCGGGTGCACGAATTGGAGGCTTGGGGGGCGTTGTTTGACCGGACGAAGGACGGGCGGATTTTGCAGCGGAATTTTGGCGGGCACGCCTATCCACGATTGGCGCACGTGGGCGACCGAACAGGGTTGGAGATGATTCGCACATTGCAGGACCACGGCATTCATCAGGGCATCGAGGTGTACATGGAGTGCACGGTGATCGAGTTGCTGAAGGATGGCGATCGCGTGGTTGGCGCGTTCGGGTACGACCGCGAGCGCGGGCGGTTCCGGCTGTTCAAGGCGAAGGCGATCGTGCTGGCGACCGGTGGTATCGGGCGGGCGTACAAGGTGACGAGCAACAGCTGGGAATACACCGGCGACGGGCATTCGCTGGCGTACCACTCGGGGGCGGACTTGCTCGATATGGAATTCATCCAGTTTCATCCCACCGGCATGGTATGGCCGCCGAGCGTGCGGGGCATTTTGGTGACGGAAGGCGTGCGTGGTGAGGGCGGCATCCTCACCAACAGCGAGGGCAAGCGGTTCATGTTCGATGACATTCCGGAGCTATACAAGGGGTCGACGGCCGATTCGCCCGAGGAAGGTTGGCGCTACGTGACCGGCGACAAGGAAGCGCGGCGTCCACCGGAACTGCTCACGCGCGACCACGTGGCGCGGTGTATTTTAAAAGAGGTCAGCGAAGGACGCGGCAGCCCGCACGGCGGGGCGTTTCTCGACATCGCGTGGATCAAGGAGAAGATTTCGAACAGCGAGGAGCACATCAAAAAGAAGCTGCCGAGCATGTATCACCAGTTCAAGCAGCTCGCGAATCTCGACATCACGAAGGAGCCGATGGAGGTCGGCCCGACGACGCATTACGTGATGGGCGGCGTGCGCGTCGATGCGGAAACTCAAATGAGCACCGTGCCGGGGCTGTTCGCCGCGGGCGAGGTGGCGGCGGGATTGCACGGGGCCAACCGGCTCGGGGGCAATTCGCTCAGCGACCTGCTCGTCTTCGGCAAACGCGCCGGCGAATACGCGGCCAAGTTTGCGGAGGAAAATGGCAGCGGCAAGATTGACGATGCCGAGGTAGACGCCAGCGCGAAGGCGGCGCTGGATCCTCTGGAACGCGATGGCGCTGGCGAAAGCCCGTATCAAATCCAGCATGAATTGCAGGTGATGATGCAGGACAAGGTGGGTATCATACGCGAGGAAGGGCTGATGAAAGAGGCGATTGACGACCTCGCCGCCCTCGCGGAGCGGGCGCCCAAAGCGGCGGCTCCGGGAAACCGCGAGTATAATCCCGGCTGGCACACGGCGCTGGATCTCAAATGCCTTTTGACCGTCAGCGAGGCATCGGCACGCGCGGCTTTGATGCGGCAGGAGAGTCGTGGTGCGCAGACGCGCAACGATTTCCCGGACAAGGATCCGGACGACTGGGGCAAGCACAACCTGCTTTTGCGCAAGGCGGCGGATGGGTCGATGGAGGTCGAGAAAGTGCCGGTTGCGCCGCAGACCGAGCAGCAGCAGAAAATCATCGAGGCAAACCAGTAATGGCGAAAGTCGATTTCAAGATTTGGCGGGGCGATGCGGACGGCGGGGCGTACGAGGATTTTTCCACGGACGTGACCGAGGGCATGGTGGTGCTGGACAGCGTGCACCAAATTCAGGCCGAGAGTGCCAACGACCTCGCGTGCCGCTGGAATTGCAAGGCCGGCAAGT
>CAYWMH010000132.1:0-6954 GCA_964459315.1 uncultured Verrucomicrobiota bacterium | reverse complement strand
GCCCACAGGTCGGCCGCGTGGATGTTCCCCTCGTCCACCCACACCGAGATGCCGTTGCCGCGCAACGATTCCACCCCCGGCATCACACGATCCCGATCCAAACTTGAGTAACTGACAAAAACCTCGGCGCTCACGGATCGGTCTTCAGGGGCAGATTGAGGCGTTCGCTCAAGGCCCTGAATTTCGTGTTGGCAAACAGGTCGCGCCAATCGCAGCCTGCGTAGAAGTAGGGGATGCTGGGATCCTTTTCATCGATGGCTGCCTCGAAGTATTGGAGCGCCTTTGTGTGATCCCCCAGCCGGTAAAACGCCTCGGCGAGGTGGGTGGAGGATACGATCTGCGACTCCTTACGGGCGATCTGCCGATCAAGAATCTCCCGGGCCTCCTGAGTCCTGCCCATCGCGCCCAGCACGCTGGCGATGGCGACCTGATAGGCGCCCGGGCGTTGTGCCTCTGCCTGGTTGAAAACCGTCAGGGCGTTTTTCAAATCCCCCTTCCGCAGCAGTGCCGAACCCTTCCTGAAATAGGCGCGGTGAAACTTGGAATCGGCCGCGATGGCCAGCTCGGCAGTTGCGATCGCTGCGTCGAGTTGGCCGTCGGCCAACTGGTAAAAGGCCTTGGTCTGGAGCATGTTCGCCGAGTTGTGATCCAGCCGGATGCCGACCTCAATCTCCTCGAATGCCTCGCGGGTGCTACCCTGTACTAGGAGGACATGAGAGAGCCACCGCCTTGCCTCTGGATAACTGGGATTGAGGGAAACGGCCTTCCGAAGGGATGTCTCGGCGGCGGCCCAGTCCCAGTCGAAATCGTACAGCACATAACCGAGGCTGGCGTGGGCCTCGGCCAGGTTGTCGTTGAGCGTGAGGGCCTTCTCCAGTTCCTGCCGCGCCTTGGGATAGGAGACCAGCGAGGGCGAGAAATTGTACCGCACCAACTGGTTGTAGGCGTCGGCGATCCCAACGTGCGCGAGGGCAAACCCGGTGTCCTTGGCCAGGGCGAGCTCGAACTTGCCAATCGAGTCACGCATCCCCTCCCGGGAACGCGACTTCCATAAACTCCGGCCCTCGAGATAGAGGTTGTACGCCTCGAGGTTCCGGGTCTGCCGGCCGGCCATGCGCGACTCGAGGGCGGCATCCAGCTTGAGTTGCAGGCCCTCGGCAATGCTCTGGGCGATCTCCTGCTGCACGGCGAAGACATCGCCCTCCGGCTTGTTGAAGGTCTTGGCCCAGAGGTGGGCCTCAGTCCGGGTGTCGACGAGCTTGACAATGACGCGCATTTGCCCGCCGGCCTGGCGCACGCTGCCGGTGACGATCGCGTCCACCTGCAGCGACTCGCCGATGGTCTTGGGATCGCTCCCCGAGTCCTTGAAGCGCGATGCCTCCTTGACCATGAGGGACGGGGCAATGGACAGCATGGCCTCGATCTCCTCATGCATGCCGTCGGCGAGGAAGGTGTTGGCCTGCGCCGGGCCGATGTTCCGGAACGGCAAAATGGCGATGCTGGTTTTTCCCGGATCAGCGGACGATGCACCGCCGCCGGTTGCGGGGGCCGTCGTCCCCGGCTTGGTGTTGGGGGACGGCGATTCCGGTCCGCCGCCGGAAAGAAAATAGAACGCCAAGAAACCGCACAGCGCAACCACCGCGAGCACCCCGCCCAAGAGAGCCGGGGTTGGCTTCTTCTTCACGGGACGGCTGTAGGCGTGCGCGGCCAGGTTGGCATCAAACCTCTCGTCATCCTGCTCGATCGCCTCCAGGCTCACGCTCACCCCGAACTTGACGAGGGCACGGAGCATGGCCTGGAAGGCCAACTCCTCCTGGTCCTTGAAATATTCCATCCGCTGGATGCCGGCCAACTGGTACTCCATGGTTTCCGGAATCTCGGCCGGCTCGAGGTAGACTGGGATGATCGCCTTTTTCCGCTCGGAGGCCAGAGCCACCTCCTTGACCACATTCTCCGACTCGGTGGAGTTGGGGGAAATGGAAAGGAGCATCAACTTACATTCACGGATCGCCCCGACGATCTCGCGGCTCCACATCGTGGCGACATCGATCCCGGCCTGATCGATCCACACCGACACCCCGGCCCCGCGCAACCGCCTGACCAAGTCCATGACCCGCTCCCGGTCCTTGGCCGCATAACTGATGAATACTTCCGCGTTCATGCCGTTGGTTGCGACGGCGAGGGTGAACCGGGGTGGGACAAATGTCATGTAAAATTTGTCCCCTGGAATCTAAATGATCCCCGGCAAAACCAAGCCATTGCAGCACATCCGCCCGCCGGTTGGCCAAGCGCGGGCGCAGTGGAACGCTGACAAGTCGATCAGCGCGCCGTCCGGCCTCGCTGGGCCAGCACGGCCTCGGGCAGGAACATCGAGGACCACTCGATGGCGGCCAGGCGGTCGTGCCGGTTGCCGCCCTCGAGCGCAAACCGCCCGTCAGGCTCGCGCATCAGCCGTGCCTGGCCAAACAATGCCACCACCCGGCGGGTGTGCAGCATGATCCGGGGACGCTTGCGGCAGCCCGGCTTCATGCGGCGGCCCTCCCTTCCGGCTTGGGCACGGGCTCCATCGTCCATTCCCGCATCCGAGCAAACCACCAGTTGGCCACGTGCTCGGGGGCGCGTGAACGATTCCGCGAACGGTGGCCTGCGATCTGCCCGCCCGAGACTCTCCCCAGCGGCAGTTCCATCTGCCCCGGGGCCATCCTGTTTTTTCTCTCCGTCGTTTTCATGTTCGTAGAGGTCTGCCGCCGTCAATGGCAGCAACGGGAGAGAGTCTGCCGATGCTAGTGGGACATTGATGGTCCCATCGAAAAAAAGTTTCGCTTTTTTTAGGGAGAAGATGAAGCCGCTTGGCCAAGCGGGGGCTACAGCAAATCCTGCTGGCCGCCCTTGGCGAGTGGCTTAAGGCCGAGCTTGTTAAAGCTGGCCTCGGTGGCAACGCGTCCCTGCGAAGTGCGGTTCAGATAGCCCTCGAGGATGAGGTACGGCTCGTACACCTCCTCGAGCGTGTCCGGCTCCTCGCCAACCGCGACGGCGAGCGACGAGAGGCCCACCGGCCCGCCGCTGAACTTGACGATGATCGCCTCGAGGATGCGCTTGTCCATTTCGTCGAGGCCGTTCTCGTCGATCTCGAGCATGGCCAGCGCCTTGTCGGCGGTGTCGCCGTCGATGCGGCCATCTCCCTTCACCTGCGCGTAGTCGCGCACGCGGCGCAGGAGGTTGTTGGCGATGCGCGGCGTGCCTCGGCTGCGGCGCGACACCTCGGCCGCGCCGCCGGGGTCGATCTCCACGTTGAGCAGCCGGGCCGACCGCGTGACGATCGATTGCAGGTCGTCGGCCTGGTAATAGTCGAGCCGTTCGCGAACGGGAAAGCGAGTGAGCAGCGGCGCCGTCAACAGGCCGCTCCGAGTGGTGGCGCCGATAAGGGTGAATCGCGGTAGGTTGAGCCGCACGCTGCGCGCGCTTGGCCCCTGGTCGATGATAATGTCGAGCGTGAAATCCTCCATCGCCGGGTAGAGGTATTCCTCGATGTTTTTCTGCAGGCGATGAATCTCGTCGATGAACAGCACGTCGCCCTGGTTGAGATTGGTCAACAGGCCGGCCAGGTCGGCGGCCTTCTCGATGATCGGGCCGCTGGTGATCTTCAGGTCGCCGCCCATCTCGCGGGCGAGGATGCCGGCGAGCGTGGTCTTACCGAGGCCAGGCGGGCCGCTGAGCAGGATGTGGTCGAGCGCCTCGCCCCGCTGCTTCGCCGCCTGCACGGCGATCTCGAGCCGCTCCCTGACCTTGAGTTGGCCGGTGAACTCGGCGAACACCCCCGGCCGCAGTGTCCCTTCCAGGGCTGCGTCCGGCTCGGTCAGAACATCGGTCATCCTCCGCTCGGCCATGCTGCGGAGAGACTGCGTCCATCCGGCACGAAACCTCAAGGCAAATTGGGTACGGGAAGAAAACCGGAGTTAAAACTTGCCAGCGCGCGTTGTTTTCGGCTCAATGCGCGCCGCATGATTAATGTTTTCGTGAACAGCATCATCGCCATCACCGGCATGGCGGTCGTGATCAGCCTAGGCATCCTGAACATGGTGACCACCCAGCCTCACGGGCTAGTGCTGGGCCTGGTCGGTGTTGTGTTCAGCATCGTGCTGCTTGGGGTGCTCACCTTCCTTTACCAGAAGAAGCCAGCCGCCGGGTGGGCGGTGCTGGTTGCCGGGACGCTGGTGCTTTACCTCGTCGGCGGGCCGCACCTGTTCAACTTCAGCCTGATCGGATTCTGCTGGGCGTTCGCCAAGATCGGCTGCCTCGCGACGGACGAACATTGAACCAAGCCGAAGCCAATTGAAAAGGCCGCGAATTCCGCGGCCTTTTTTTATTGGCCAAACACCACTCGCGCTTGGCCAAGCGTAGGGGAAATTACCGTTTACCGTTCTCCATTAGCTTGGTGATGGCGCCCACCTTCTCGGCGGCGCCTGGCTCGCCCTGGTCGGCGGCCTTTCGTGCCCAGGCGAGCGCGGTGCCCAGGTGTTTCTTCAAACCGCCAAGCCCCTCGAAGTAATAGGCCGAGAGGTTCATCTGCGCGCCGGCGTGGCCAGCCTCAGCGGCGCGGGTGTAGTAGTCGCGGGCCTTGACCCGATCCCGGCGGGTGCCCAGCCCCTCGTCGTGCAGATAGCCAAGGTTGTTGAGCGCGTCGATGTTCCCGAGCGAGTCGGCCTTGCGATACCATTTCAGGGCCAGCTCGTAATCCTGTTTCAACTCGATCGACCCGGCGGCGTACAGGTTGCCCAGATAGAAGGCGGCCTCGCCGTGGCCGTTGCCGGCGGCTTTCCCGTACCACTTGACCGCCTCGACGTTGTAGGCCCGTTTCATGTTGGCGAAGCCGCCGATGCCGCGCTTGGCCCGGTAAGGGATGCCGTTGCCGGTGCTATACAGCATCCCGAGATGGAACTGCGCGTCGGCGTGCTCCGCCTCGGCTGCCAGCCTGTACAGCCGAAAGGCCCGGGTGAAATCCTGCCGAGCCGACGCGGATCCAAGATGAAACACCCGACCCATCTCGTACACCGCCTGCATGTCGCCCGCAGTTGCCGAGGCTGCCAGCGCGTTTAGTCTTTGCCGCGCCTCATCCGGTTCGCCACCGGTCTCGGGGTTGGGCAGGAACAGGTCGGCCACCGTCCGCGCCTGTTTCGCCACGCTGGCGAACCGGCTTTCCTCCCCGTCGAGCAACCGGAACGCCTCGGCATCCGATTGATCGGAGGCGAGGTAAAGCCACTTGAGCGGCTCGACCCGGGCCGCCGGCTCGAGGCCGGGCCGGTTCAAAATGCGCTTGGCCAGGGCCAACTGCGCCTTGGTGTGCCCCTTGGCCGCCGCCTGCCCGTACCAGAACTCGGCGCGCGCCCCGCTCTGGTTTTTTCGAAACTCCTGCTCGGCTCCAGCGGGCAGGCCGTCGGTGATCAACTCGTCGGGATCGAACAGGGAGCCGAGGTTGTATTGGGCCAGGGTCAGGCCGGGAACATTCTGCTGGAGCTGCGCGACGGCCTTTTCACCCTTGAGCCGGACGACGCCCCCGGGATCGGCGGCCCTCATGTAAAGCCGCAGCGCCTCGCGGTACAGACTGGGCACCTTCCGGCCTTGGGCATCGGTCAGCAACATGCCCTGTTCGTAAAGGAAACCGAGATTGGCGTACGCCTCCGCATAGCCCTGGGCGGCCGCCCGGCGAAACCAGAGCGCGGCCTGCTCGTACTGCTTCGGCTCGAACTGCTTCGTGTCGGAGCGGCGATCCTCCCTCCGATAAAGGTTCCCCTTGGAGTAAAGCACGCCCAGATTGTTCTGCGCCCCGGCATGGCCGTTGGCGTAGTCGGCGTGGTTTGGGCGCGCGCCGGCAGCGCGAAAAAACCAATCGGAAGCAAGGCGGAAGTTTTGCTTCACGTCACCGCCGACGTCGCGGGGATTTTTTTTGCCCTTGGCGTAGATGATTCCGAGATCGTATTGGGCAGCCACGTTATCGCCCGTGAAAAACCGGCCCTCGGCCAGCTTGGCCGGCCGACCCCCGGAGAGAAGATAGACCGGCAGGATCGTGGCGTCGCCGGGGGGCAGCACGATCTGCAGCGCGCGGTCGGCGTGAGGCAGACGCTCCGGCTTGAGCGGCGGCGCGTCGTGGAGTCGGAACTCTGGCAGGCCGCTCTCCCGGCCGTCCGTGTCGAAAAACCAGATGAAGTGAACCGGGCTGTTGCGCTTGGCCCCGCCGAACACGGCTAGGTCGAGCAGCAGGTCATCGCCGTCGCTGCGCACGTCGGCCACGGTAATGTCGGCCGGCTTCGCCGAATCGAACTGCCGATCGGAAACGAACTTGCGAGCCGGCACCTCCTCCCACTCGATGCGACGGGAGTATCCCCAGTCGATCTCCGGTTCGCCATTCGTCAGCACCAGAGAGGCGACGCTGAAACGGAACGGGCTGTCCTGGATGACACCCACTGCAGCAGCCGGCACGCGAACGGTCACCCAGTCGCCCGCGGCCTTTTTCAACTCTACGACCGCCAGCCGGTAATCCTGCAGCACGCCGTTTCCCTGGGCGTGGATTTTTCCGAGGTTAGCCAGGCCCATGGCGCTCCCGGCGCGGGCCGCCCGGCCGTACCACTGGAGGGCCAGCGCCTGGCTGGCCTTGACCCCCCAGCCCTGCTCGTACAGGAGGCCCAGCGTGTTCATGGCCATCGGGTGGTTGCCCAGCCGGGCGGCGGTCTTGTAGAGGGAGACGGCCTTGGCCAAGTCGACCGGCAACTGCCCCTCGCCGGAGCGGTACAACTCGGCCAGACGGAAGGCGGCGTTGGCGTCGCCGTCATCAATCGCTTGGCCAAGCCGGTTGGCCAGCGTTTCCGTGCTGCCGGTATCGGCCTGCTGGGCCAGGGCCGCCGTCAGGCAGAAGCCAAGTCCGACACAGGCTGCATTCATGCGAAGCGTCGCCACGCC
>CAYWMH010000131.1:0-7000 GCA_964459315.1 uncultured Verrucomicrobiota bacterium | reverse complement strand
GATTAAGCCGCCATTGCTGCAACTGGCCAGCTCGTGATCGATCCAGCCGTTGAAGTCGACGTCGATTTGCAGGTGCGGGTCGTAAAGGAACGAGTGCGGGTTGGTCCACGGCCCGGCATTGGCGATGCCAAAGTAAAGCGTCGTCTCGGCCACCGAGCCGGTTTGCGGGTAGTCGGACGCTACGCCGAACGCCAGAGCGTCAGCGGCGATGTCCGCCGCGTCGGTGAGCAGCTTGTTGCGCGGGCTGACGCCGGCCAGCTCGAACACCGACACCAGCGGCCTGGGATGCGCCGAGCCGCCCTCAAGCGGCAGCTCGAGCGTCACGAGATCGCGGGCCGGCAGGCCTACCCTCGATACGGCGGTTTTGTGTGTGGCGGCGGCGCGGACGAGCGCGTGGTACGGCACGCGCAGTTTCCCGGCATCGTTGGACAGCACGATCTTGCCACTCACTTCGTACACCCAGCTCCGGGCGCGGTCGTTGAGCTTGGCCGGGGTGAGCGGGTCGCCGGTGCGGTCGAACTGGGCCGGATCGGCGTGGAAGCGCACCGGCACAATCGCCTGTGACTGGGCCGCGACGGTGACTTGTTTCACCGGCAGCTCGATGCCGAAGCCGGTCTCGGTGACGGTTTCCTCGACGGACAGGGCAAACTGGGCCGCCGCGTCGCCGTGGTTGGTGACCCGGATTTGCCGCGTCTCCTCCCAAGGATTGGCCAAGGCCAGCGCGCCGAGCGACAGCGTCGTCAGTCCATCGCTGTCGTCCGCCATGGCCGTCACGGAGATGGTTACCGCTTGGGCCACGTCGAGGAACCCGGCCCCGGCGAGCGACTCCGGATACGGCGAGCCGTTCTTGTGCTGCATCGGCTTCGCGGTGTTTAGCAGAAGCGCCTTGATCTCGGTGGCGCTCCACTCGGGGTGTGCCTGCATCGCCAAGGCGGCCGCCCCGGCGACGTGCGGCACGGCCATCGACGAGCCACTAAACCAGGCGCCGCCGGTGCCGGTGCCCATCCGGGCTGACTGGATCAGCTCACCCGGCGCGGTGATCTCCGGCTTGAGCAGGCTGTGCGGCGACGACGGCCCGCGCGCACTGTGCGCGGCAATGCGGTACACCGAGCCGTCGCGTTTGGCCGAGCCGACAGAGAGGACAGGGCGTTCCACGCCCGGTGCAGCGGCGAGATAGAAATTGTTGTTGTTCGAGTTCCCGGCGCCCGAGACGATCAAGCATCCAAGTTGCGTGAGGTGGGTGTATACCTCGGCCTCGGCCTCGTGTTTTTCCTCCAGGCCCAACGTAGAGCCGAGCGAGAGGTTGGCCACGTCCATCCGGTCGGAGAAGTCGTTGTCGCCATTTGGATCGGCGCACCACTCCAGCGCGTCGAGGACGAGGTTGGTCGTGCCCAGCGCGTTGTCGCCGAATATTTTCAGCGCAAACAACTTGGCCTTCGGGGCCACTCCCGGCTTGAGGAGGAACCCGGAGTAATCCAGACCTGCGTAGTAGGCTCCGTCATATGGCTGGCCCTCCTTTGTCACTCCGACCCCGCCGACAATTCCCGCCACGTGAGTGCCGTGGCCATAGCCGGAGCGGTCGAGCGGGTCGCCGTCTGGCAGCGGCTCGTCGCCCTCGCCGGAGTAATCCTTGCCGGCAAAATCCCAGCCGCCAACCTTGTCGGTGGGAAAGGTGCCGTCTTCGACCTTGGAGGCGTCGTTGGTCTGGTACGCCTCCTTCGTGCCGGGGCCGCCGAACATCGCGTGCGTGTAGTCTAGCCCGGAGTCGATCACGCCAATCCGCATACCGGCACCGTCAAAGCCGGTGGTGCGCGTACCCCACGAAGTCTTGGCCCCAACCGCGGGGACGCTTTTCGCGGTGAGCGGCGTGTACACGCGTAATCGCTCAACCCGTTTCACGCCGGCCCGCTTGGCCAGGGCGGCCCGTTTCCCCGGGGCGATCCGGACGCGCAGGGCGTTGATGAGCCGGGAGTGGCGGCGGGTTACCCGGACGCCGTCGGTCTCGAGCCGCTTGGCCAAGGCGTCCTGCTCGGCGGCAATGCGCCGGGCCTGCCGCCGCACCGCTTGGCCAAGGGTGGCCCCGCCGAGGCCGGCTTGCTGTTGCTGCAGATAAAACGGCACCAACGCCTGCCCCTCAAGCTGCACCAGCAGGGGCACCGTTTTCGGTGCCTCAGCCGCCTTGGCCAACGGCCGGCCGGCGAGCAGGCCAATGGAAAGCAGAATGAGAATTGTGAGGAAGCGGCTCATAAGGCTGTTTGTGGCACTTGGCCAGGCGATGGCAGCGCCGCCGCATCCTGTGTGAGCAGCCGCCCCTTGGCAAGATCACGGGGAGAGCGCGCGGCCCGCGTGCAGCGTCTGCTTCCCTTTTTTGGACTTATTTTCAGGGGGGACTTGCATCCGGTTTTTCAACTCCCTATCTTGCCGCGACCGGTTGCCGGAACTGATGCGAGCCGATCCCTTGAAGACTTCGTTTCACCCCCCCGACGCTCCGCCCTTCGCGCGGCGACTGCCTTGATGCCCGAGCCTGAGATCACCCCGGAAGTCATCGAGGAACACGGGATCACGGCGGAGGAATACGAGCACATCCTCGAGATTCTCGGCCGGGAGCCGAACCTCACCGAGCTGGGCATCTTCTCCGTGATGTGGAGTGAGCATTGCTCCTACAAAAACACCCGGGCGCTGCTCAAGACGTTCCCCACGCAGTCGCCCAAGGTCATCGTCGCCGCCGGGGAGGAGAACGCCGGGGTGATCGACATGGGCGACGGGCTGGGCGTGGCATTCAAGATCGAGTCGCACAACCACCCAAGCGCGGTCGAGCCGTTCCAGGGGGCGGCAACCGGCGTCGGGGGCATTATCCGCGACATTTTCACCATGGGCGCCCGCCCGATCGCCTGCATGAACTCGCTGCGGTTCGGCAGCCTCGAGTCGCCAGCCGTGCGGGGACTGTTCCGCGGCGTGGTCGCCGGAATCGCCCATTACGGCAACTGCATCGGTTTGCCGACGGTGGCCGGGGAGGTCTGTTTTGACCCGTCATACGAGGGTAATCCGCTGGTTAACGCCTTCAGCCTCGGGGTGTTACGGCACAACCAAGTGGCCCGCGGCGCGGCCAAGGGCGTCGGCAATCCGGTGTTTTACGTCGGCCCGGCGACCGGCCGTGATGGGTTGGCCGGGGCGGCATTTGCATCGCAGGATTTGACCGAGGAATCGGCCGAGCAACAACGCGGCGCGGTGCAGGTGGGCGACCCGTTCATGGAGAAACTGTGCATGGAAGCCTGCCTTGAGTTGCTGGCCACCGGCGCGGTCGCCGGCATTCAGGACATGGGCGCGGCTGGCCTGACCTGCTCCACCTGCGAGACGGCGGCCCGTGGTGGCACCGGCATCGAGATCGACCTGGCCAAGGTGCCGCAGCGCGCGCCGGACATGACGCCGTACGAAATTTTGCTGAGCGAGTCGCAGGAGCGGATGCTCATCATCGTGCACAAGGGGCGCGAGGAGGAGGTCAAACGGATTTTTGACAAGTGGGATCTGCCGTGGGCAGAGGTGGGTGAAGTGACCGGCGACGGGATGATGGTCGTGAAAAACCACGGCGAGGTGGTGGCCTCCGTCCCGGCGGCCAAGCTGGCAGACGAGGCGCCGCTGTACCATCGCGAGGCCCGCGAGCCGGCGTACCTCGCGCAAACCCGCGCGCTGCAACTCGACGACATCCCGGCCTTGGCCTACCCGGGAGCCGCCTTGGCCAAGCTGCTTGGCTGGCCGACGATCGCGTCGAAAAACTGGGTGTACCGCCAGTACGACCACATGGTGCGCGCCGGCACGGCGATCAATCCCGGCTCCGATGCGGCGGTCATCCGAGTCAAGGCCGACTCTTATCCGCCGCTCTCCAGCGATGCCTCACAGAATGGCATCCCGGACAAATACCTTGCGATGAGTGTCGACTGCAACGGCGCGCATGTTTATCTCGACCCGTACGAGGGTGGCAAAGCAACCGTGGCCGAGGCCGCCCGAAACCTGGTCTGCTCCGGTGCACGGCCGCTGGGAGCGACCGACAATTTGAACTTTGGCAACCCGCACAATCCTGAGCTGTTTTGGCAGCTTAAGGAGAGTGTGCGCGGCTTGGCCGAGGCGTGCGAGGCGTTTGGCACCCCGGTGACCGGCGGCAATGTCAGCCTGTACAATCAAAACCCGGCCGGTGCCATCGACCCGACGCCGACGGTCGGCATGGTGGGCTTGGTTGAAAAGCCGGAACACATTACCAACCAATGGTTTAAGGATGAAGGAGAGGCCGTCATCCTGCTTGGCCAAGCGGTTGATGGTGACGATCCGCTGCTCGGCTTGGGCGGCTCGGCGCTGCTGCAAGTCGAGCACAGCCTCAAGGAGGGCACTCCGCCGCCGTGCGACTTGGCCAAGGAGAGCGCGTTGCACGATGCGCTGCTTGGCTTGATCGAAACCGGGGTGGTGATCAGCGCGCACGACTGTGCTGAGGGCGGCCTGACCGTGGCGTTGGCCGAGTGCTGCATTTCCCAACTCACCGCCCGTAACACGGCGCGACTCACCGGGGCGTCGATCGATCTCGAGGGGATCGACTGCGCGAGGTTCGACGCGCTGCTGTTTGGCGAGTCGCACGGGCGCGTGGTCATCACCACGGCCGAGGCCGCGGCCGGGGCGGCGGTCGAGCGGGCCAAGCTGCTCGGCGTGCCGGCGGCACGCATCGGCACCGTCACCGGCGGCGACACGCTTGACATCGTGTCCGGAGAAATTCATTTGTCGTGGCAGCTGAGCGAACTCCACGACGTGTGGTGGAATACCATCGCACGAGCCATGGAATCATGAGCGACACACAACCACGGCACTACTGCGGCGTCTTCGGTGTTTACGGCCACGCAAACGCGGCGGAGCTGACCTACTACGGGCTTTACGCGCTGCAACATCGCGGACAGGAGAGCGCCGGCATCGTCACCTGTGCCGAGGGGCAGTTCCGCATACACAAGGGGATGGGCCTGGTGCCGCAGGTGTTTCGTGGCAAGGCGCTCGCCAGCCTCAAGGGAAGCATGGCGGTCGGGCACACGCGCTACTCAACCACCGGCTCGTCGCACCACCGCAATTCCCAGCCGCTGACGGTGGACTGCAGCAAGGGGCAGATCGCCATCGCCCACAACGGCAATCTCACCAACGCCGCACAGTTACGGGAGGAACTGGAGTTGAACGGCTCCATATTCCAGACCACGGTGGACAGTGAGATCATCCTGCACCTGATGGCCCGGCCGACCAACGGCAGCGAAAACAACCTCGTGCAGAGTCTGCAGCGGATTCAGGGCGCCTACTCGCTGGTCCTCATGACGGAGAACGAGCTGATCGGCGTTCGCGACCCGCACGGCTTCCGGCCGCTTTCCATCGGCAAACTGGACGGCGCGTACGTGCTCTCCAGCGAGACGTGCGCGTTCGATTTGATCCAGGCCGAGTTCGTGCGCGACGTCGAGCCGGGCGAGATCGTGGTCATCAACGATGATGGCATCCAGTCGATCAGTGCCTTCCCGATGCAGGAGCGCCGGGCTTTCTGCATTTTTGAGTATGTTTATTTCAGCCGGCCTGACTCGATTATATCCGACCGGAGCGTTTACGGCGTGCGTGTCAACATGGGCCGGGAGATGGCCAAGGAAACCGCCGTTGAGGCCGACCTCGTCGTGCCGGTGCCGGACAGCGGCAACTGCGCCGCGCTGGGCTACGCGCTCGAGTCCGGCCTGCCGTACGAGATGGCGTTCGTGCGCAACCACTACGTCGGCCGGAGTTTCCTGCAACCGTCGCAGCTCATCCGCGACTTCAACGTGCGCGTGAAGCTCAACCTCATCAACGAGCTGGTGGACGGCAAGCGGGTGATCATCGTGGACGACTCAATCGTCCGCGGCACCACGAGTAAGTCGCGGGTGAACAACCTAAAGGAAGGGGGTGCGAAAGAAGTACACGTGCGCGTAAGCTGCCCCCCGCACATGAACCCCTGCTTTTACGGTATCGACTTTCCGGACCGTAAAAAGTTGATGGCGGCCAACCACACGATCGAGGAAATCTGCGACTACCTCAACGCCGACTCGGTGGCGTATCTGTCGCAGGAGGGAATGGTAAAGGCGACCGGCCTGCCGCCGGAGAACTTCTGCATGGCCTGCTACGACGGTGACTATCCGGTGGCGTTCGACCCGATGGTGGACAAGCACATCATGGAGCAGCGCCGCGCCAGAGTGGAAAGCATCGGCGAAGCCTTGGCCAAGGAGGAACTGCAGCCCCGCCTGCTCTGACTCCGCTTGGCCAAGCGCTCGACTTATGGCTCCGTCGGCAGCCAGGCGCCCAGGATCGGTTCACGGAAGAAAATCCAGATCACTGCTGCCAGCGAGATGTACGGCCCGTACGGCAGCCGCGCTGACCAGTCGCGCCGGCCAATTGCAATCAGCACCACGCCGACAACCGCGCCGACAACCGCGCTCGCCATTAGTGAAAACAACGCCCCTTGCCAGCCGACGAATGCGCCAATCGCTGCCATGAATTTTACATCACCAAATCCCATCGCTTCGCGTGGGATCACCAGTTCATCCGTCTCCACCTTAAGAAACGGCACAGTCTCCGGGTCGAATGACTCATCACCGATCATCAACTGCTTAGGCGAGAGCGCGATTTTGAGATCGGTGTAACAGCGATCCATCAGCTCCACCCGTTTGGCGTACAGACGAATTGTGTCCGAGTTGCGAAAAAAGATTTCCTCGTAGGGCACGACTTCGTTCGGCAGGTGAAGTGCCGATTCGGTGAACGTCGCTGATTCGTCTTCCTCGAGGGGCATTCGAACTTTGCCAAATAACAGCTTCCCAAGCTGTAGCACGGCGAACACTGAACCTGCCCCGACCAGAATCCCCAACCCGCTACTCATCAGAGCGTCGGTTGGCTTATCGAAATCGTGCAGTGCCGGCAGCGCCGCCGAGACGAGACCGCCCACCGCGACGCCGCCGAGCGTGATTTG
>CAYWMH010000130.1:0-7015 GCA_964459315.1 uncultured Verrucomicrobiota bacterium | reverse complement strand
GGAACGACCGGCTTCCCGGGTTGCGAATGGCCAGGACGCGTAGCCCGGTCCGGGCGAACAGGTCGGCCTTAGCCAAGCTCAGCCCGGCCAATCCGTTGTGCTCGTTAACTGTCACGGCCTCGAATCGTACCGCGCCGCTGGAAGCGAGCATCCGGTCCAGCAGCGTGGCGGCCACTGGGCGTAACAGTTCCGAGGCCATACGCCGGCCTCCGATCTTGGAGGGGCAGAGTGTTTCGGCTCCGGCCCGTTCCAGGCGCAGATGGTCGGCGTCATTGGTTACCACGCTCAACGCCCGGATGGAGGGATTGGCCTGCATGGCGGTCACTACTACAACCAGGTTGTCGCGGTCGGATTCAAGAATGGTTGCCAGACCGCGTGCACCGCGGATATTTGCCTTCGTCAGGGCATCGGGTGAGTAAGGCTCATCTTCGATTACCTGCACCTCAGGCAGGGCGGCACGGAATTCTTTGAGTGCCTCCGGGTTGTTGTCGATACAGACACATTTGCGCCGTGTGGCGGAAATCTCTGTGGCGATCGTGCGGCCCATGCTTCCAGCACCGCAAATGATGAAATGCCCATGTAACTCGAGGCCGGGTTCCACCGAGCTCATATTCGTCTCGATGGGCGGCGTATGTTCCTTTGATTGTCTCATCGAGGTTTTGTGGGCCGGGCTGGCGGGGGAAGCTGCGACGGCCTCGGAGAGCCGGCGGACCGACTCCTGACTGCCGAGTACCACCAATTCGTCCTTTCTGAGCAGCAGCGTGTCGTCGTCCGGGTTGAAGGTGAAGATCTCTCCTCGCCGAAATGCCACGATGACCGCCCCATCGACTTCGTTGAGCGGGAGGCTGCCGAGGGTGCGGCCATCGTCCTTTTCCTGCAGTCGAATTCCGGATACCACCAGATCCTGCGTGTGATCGTGTCCGAGCAACATTCCGAGGAATTCCACGATGGTGGGCCGGATCAGTTCGCTGGCGATTCGGACGCCGATGAGTTCGGAAGTGTTCACAATGGCGTCTGCTCCGGCATACTGGAGCCGCCGGTCGGCATCGCTTCGTATAGAACGGCTAACGATGCGGACGCTCGATGAAAACTGGCGCGCGGTTACGGTGGCGACGAGGTTCTCCCGGTCGTCCGACATGACGGATACGACGCCGCGCGCCCGCTCGATTCCGGCTTCCTCGAGTGTCCCGGCATCGGTGACGTTCCGCTTGAGGCAGGCGGCCGACGGGTGTGTTTGGCGTAGTTTGTGGATCACTTCGCTGTCCCGGTCGATGACCACGCAGTCCACCCCCTCCTTGTGCGCTTGCTCGAGGATGGTGCGCCCGCTGCCGCCGCCGCCGCACAGGATCAAGTGATCGGTGAAGCTCCTGATTTGTTTTCGAGCACGCCGCGCCGCGGCATTTTCCTGATACTGGCCCTCGACGAAAAACGAGGTCACTTGGGCGATGACATAGAGGAAAAACGACATGCCGATGATCGCGACGAGCGTGGTCAGGGTGCGCGTCCAAGCGGTGAAGTCGGCGAACAACTCCTCGCTTGCTTTGTCGTAGCCCTCCTCGCTGGTGTGAGCGTCGGTGTTGCTCTCCCAGCGGAATCGCCCCTCGGCATCGCGGTATACGGCGCATTGTTCGGTGCCGAGGAGGTCGGTGTAGCCGATGGTGGTAAGGGTGATCGCGGAAAAGTAGAGGCACTCGGTGAATTCCCACCGGTCGTCGGAGAGGCTCGACAGTTTTTTTCCGTAGCCGGCGTTCATGCCGCAGAGGCAGCCAGCGATGTAGAAGAGCAGGGAACAGCCCAGCAGCACCAGCGCGCCGAGCTTGAAGGCTGTCCGGCCTCGGTTGGCCAGCGAAACGGATTCCGCTTCACTCATCGGCACTCATTCGGGTTGACGGCTCAGCTCTCCGAGCGAAGCCAGACCCGGGCGCCCTCCGGGAAGCTGGCCTCGCGGGCGATGAGCCGCGTGATTGCATTGACCGGTTCGTCCGAACCGGGAACGGTGGCGGTTCCAGAGAGGAGAATGGCCACCTTGCCGTAAAGCTCGAGCGAGTCGCCCGCCGACGGGGAAAGGACCTCCCCACCGCTGAGCCAGCGCCGGAACTCCCACTGCGACTGGCTGACGTACGGCTCCTGGCTCTTGAGCAGGTTCTCGGCGAATCGTCGGCCGGCGGTTTCCCACAAGCCCTTGGCCAAGGCGGGGGATTCCTCCATCGCCTGGTTCATTTCATCGCGGCGCATCCAAAGGGCCGTGACGGTAGTGTCGGCGATCACGTCGGCGGTGCGCGGCACACCGGCCAGCACGGCCATTTCCCCAATCACGCTGCCACGGCCGAGAATGTCCACGACCGTGTCCATAATTGAGATTTTAACGCTGCCCTGGGTAATCAGGATCATCCCGTCACCTCGGTCGCCCTGTTCCATGATTATGTCTTCAGGCTTATACGTGCGTTCCTTGGAGAGTTCAGTGATCTTGGAGATATCATCCTCAGAAAGTCCCTTGAGCCAGGTGACCTCACGCAATACTTCTTCTGGTTCAGGCAGGCGCAGAATCAGCGGACGGTCCATGATATCTTTCATGCGGCCCTCGACATCGACGATCATCCGGTCGGCCTCGTCCAGCTCGATCGTGCCGGCGGCCTTGAGTTTCTTGATCGTGTTTCGCTCATGGTTGAGCACCGAGCGGGCGGCATCCTTGGTCTCGATGCCGACAATCAACTCGGGATAATCCTCGCGCATGTCGCGAAGGAAGTTCAGCCCGCGGAGGCGGTTCTGCATAATTTCTCCCTTCAGCTGCTTGACCTTTTCGTCTGCTGCCTCTTTTCCGATTTCCCCTTCGGTGTTTGCCACCAGGCTTTCGACCAACTTGGCCACCTCCTCCTGCGCGATGACGAACGACTTGGCCGACTCGTACGTCGTGGCGAGGCGATCCCTGAACATTCGCTTGAAGCCCGGCACATCCTTGACGGACTCCATCCACTTCGGAACCTGCCAGATGTTATCGAGATAATCCCGGTCGTTCAGCGGCACCTTCCCGCCCAGGTCGATAAGTTCCTTAATGTTGTTGTAAAGCTGGTTGACACCCGCTGCGCCAAGGAGTCCCTCTCGATTCTGTTTCCAGTAGCTGCTGGACTCTTTCTCAAGAATGCGCCGTCGTGTTTCTGTCAATGTGTCAATCGCGTCGGGATCTCCTTCGATATTGGTCACAACAATCGGCTCTGGCAGGAATTCACGCACCCGGCTCCAGTTCGCGCCGCCGAGGAACGAGTCTGACTTGAGCACGTCCATTTCGTTCTCGCAATCTTTCACGATGCCGGCTGAGGTGGCGGTCATCATCTTGGCCTTGACCGCCGGAATGCGCGTCAGACCCAGCCCATTCACAACCGCCTTAACCGTTGTTGCGTTCACGAGCAGCGTGAGCAGCACGATGCCGGAAATTAGAAAAAGAAACTGATCTCGAATCCGTTTGGAGATTCCAATCAGATTGGCTTCAATCACTGCACCTGAGCCACCACCTTCGACTACGATTTTGCCATTGGCCAAGCGTTCGCGCTCAGTGGCCAGCTTGGCTCCGTCTCCATCGAATTGTGTCAAATTAAAACCTGCGAAGGCCAATCCGGAGATGGCACCATCCTTGTGTCCATCCTCATGGCTTTCGGCATGGTGCTCTTCGTGCGCATCTCCATGATCGCCGTCATGGCTTTCCCCGTGGGTAGCCCCGTGACCTGCCGCTAAGATCAGCGTGGCATCCCACTCTTCCCGTTTGCCGTCGGCGTCTTCAAAAAAGACCTTAGAATCTGCGGTGTAGCCGTGGCCACCGTCTTTGACATCAAATTCTAGATTGGGCTCATAGCCGTATACCACCAGGGCCAAGGCCAAGCCGATTGCTCCGCGCAAAGCTCCCCACCAAACAACCACAGCTTCTTTTTTTTGAAGCCCGTAGCCTGTTTTACGCATGATTGGGTATAGGACACTGATATTGATCAAACGCACGAGGTGGATCGTTACATAAACCAGCCCCAGCATAAGAAAGTCTTTGGCCTCCGCCTCTACCTTGAGCGCGATGACTACGCCGACCACAATGAAGATGACTACGTTGGCGACAAAGGCGGCGAATTCCCAAAACTCGTGCATAAAATGCTGTACCTCAGGGCTAATCCGCGTACGACCTATTCCTGCCCAGACGAGGCCCAATCCCACAAGCCCCAGCACACCGGACATGCCAAGAAGATATTCGCACGCATAAAAAGCCATGTATGCCGTCATCAGCATCACCGAGGTTTCCACGTGCGGATCGTTGAATACCCGCTTGACCCACGCCACACCCACAAGGCCGATGAGAATGCCAAGCGCAGCTCCGCCCAGTCCTATGTAAAAAAATCCTTTTACAGCGCCATATGCAGTGAACACGCCTGAACCTGTGACAGCACCGATTAGCAACAGAAATGCTACGATCGCTGTGCCGTCATTCAGCAGCGACTCTCCCTCGATCAGCGTGCCGAGTTTTTTGCTGGCACCCAGTTCCTTGAGCAGTGCCACCACGGCCACGGGATCGGTGGCACTCGCGACTGCACCAAAAAGCATTGCAAGATAAATACCCACATTCCCCGTGCTGATATTCCAATCAGTTAATCCCCAGCCCAGCGAATAGATGGCGATGACGCAGCCCCCTGTCATCATTGTGGCTGTCACGATACCCGGCCCCGCCATGTAGAAGGCATTCCAGAACGATTTCTTGAAGACGTGCACGTCCAACGCGTACGCCGCCTCGAAAATCAGGATCGGTAGGAACACGTACAGCACGAGGTGCGGATCCAGATTGGCCCCCCACTCGATGGAGCCGCGCAGCGCGTCGAGCAGCTTGGCGAGAAAGCCGTCGTGCCCAGCCCCGTGGCCTGCGCCATGGCCGCCTTCGTGACCGCCCCGGAAGGCGAAGCCCAGGCCAAGGCCGATCAGCATCAGTAGCACCGTGAACGGCAGTGGAACCCTGTTGAGAAAATGTCGCGCCGCCGCGCCGATGATCAGCGCGAGGATCAGGAAAAACAGACCGTACAGGTAGCCGTGGTCGCCGCCGGATGCCAAGATGGGAGTGGTGAGGATGGATGGGTTCATCGGAAAGAGGATGATCTATCGCGATAACGCCGTTTTGGCAAGCGAATTGTGCCGGTTTCGCCGCTTGGCCAAGCGCGGCCGGCTCAGGTGCCAATGCCCTGTGCCTTGGCCAAGCCGGAAAACACCCCTCCCTTGGCCAAAAGCGTATCGAAACCGCCTTCCTCGATGAGTTGGCCCCGGCTCAGAACGATGATCCGGTCCATCGAGCGCAGCGTCGAGAGCCGGTGCGCCACGCACAGCACCGTGCGGTTTTTGCTCAACTGGTCTATGGCCGTCTGCACCTCGGCTTCGGCTTTCGAGTCGAGCGCGGCGGTGGCCTCGTCGAGCACAAGGATCGGCGCGTCCCGGACGAAGGCCCGCGCGATGGCCAAGCGTTGCCGCTGGCCGCCGGAGAGCGTCACACCCCGCTCGCCGATGCGGGTGTCGTAGCCGTGGGGCAACGCGGTGATGAACTCGTGCGCGTGCGCGTGCCGCGCCGCGGCCTCGACCTGTTCGCGGCTGCAGTTCGCTTGGCCAAGCGCGATGTTCTCCGCCACGGTCAGGTCGAACAGCACGACCTCCTGGCTGACAAGCGCCATCTGCGCGCGAAACCCCTTGATGCTCAAGTCGCGAAGGTCGTGCCCGTCGAGCTTCACGGCGCCCGAGTCGGGATCGTGAAACCGGAAAAGGAGGTTAATGAGGGTGCTTTTGCCGGAGCCGCTCTCGCCGACGATGCCCAGCTTGGTGCCCTTCGGGATGGAGAGATTGAGCCCGGTCAACACCGGCTCATCCTCGTACGCGAACGAGACGCCGTCGAACTGGATGCTTTCGCCGAACCCGGTCACCGGCTTGGCGCCGGGACGCTCTAGAATGTCCGGCTTCTCGTCGAGGACGTGCATCAGGCGCTGGGCGCCGATACCGGCTTCCTCGATGCTAACGTGCAACCGGGCCAGCTTTCGGATGGGCGTGTAAAACATGATCACGCCGGTGAAAAACACGACCAATTCCGGCATGCTGCGCGCCGTGTGGACGACGTACAGGATCAGCGCGCCGATGCCGATCATTGACACCGTCTCGACCAGTGGCCCGACGATTTCCCGTGAGCGCACGGTCTTCATCGTCTGCCGGATCAGCTGCTGGGAGAGCTCGCGGAACCGGTCGATTCGGGTATCCTCCAGCCCGAACGCCTTGATGACGCGCATGCCGGAGAACATCTCCACCGCGAGGCTCGATTGGTCGATGTTGGCGGCGACCCGCTTGCCGGTTGCCACACGGGCTTTTTTGCCGAAGTAAATGATGGGGATGATGCAGACGGGGAACAGCACCAGAATGCTTAGGGTCAACTGCCAGTCGATCAGGCACAGCCCAGTGAAAATACAAACGATGGCCACCGGCTCCGACACGAGGATGCTCACCCCGGAGGCCAGGCAGGTCTGCAGCAGCAACGCATCGCCGTTGATGCGCGTGATGAGGTCGCCCGTGGTGGCCCGGTTGAAAAAAGGCATCGAGAGGCGGCTCAAGTTGTTGAACACCGCGACGCGCAGGTCGTTGACCACCCGTTCACTGGCCCAGGCCAGGCAGTAGGCGCTGAGGAATTTTGAGGCCCCCCGGAAACCGACGAGCAGCGGGAACACGAGCAGCCCGCCGATGATCTGCAACAGCGTCAATTCGTCGCCCATCCTCGGCAGCCACGGATCGAGCGTGGCGAGCAGGTCGGACTGGATCGAGTCCGCGGTTTTGCTGAACCAGTTGCCGGGCGCCTCGGCGGCGGCGGGCGCGGCAGGGGAGCCCGGCGGTACCAGCCGGTCGAGCATGGTCTTGGTGGCCCACAGCACGAGCCCGTTCGACGCCCCGAAGAGAATCCCAAAAAAGACGCCGGCAACAATCCGGCCCCAGTACGGTTTCAGATAGGGCGCCACGAAGGCGAAGA
>CAYWMH010000129.1:6664-7024 GCA_964459315.1 uncultured Verrucomicrobiota bacterium | reverse complement strand
ACGGCGTCGACATTGTCCGCGTCGGAGTCTCCGAAAACATGCGGGTGACGGCGGATCAGCTTGTCGGTGATGGTGCGGGCGGCTTTTTCAAAATCGAAGACCTTCCTTTCCTTCGCGAGTTGGCAGTGAAAGACGACTTGCAATAGCAGGTCGCCGCATTCCTCGAGCATCTCTTGGTCGTCACCGGACTCGATCGCGTCGATCAATTCGTACACCTCTTCGACGGCATGGAAGCGGATAGACTTGTGGTCCTGTTCTCGATCCCAGGGGCAGCCGCCGGGGCCGCGCAGTCGGGCCATCACTTCGACTAGTTCGTCGATCGCCGGTTTGCGTTTTTTGAGTTTGCGCTTGGCGGCCATG
>CAYWMH010000129.1:0-6654 GCA_964459315.1 uncultured Verrucomicrobiota bacterium | reverse complement strand
GTGCACCGGGCCACACCAGGCGGGAGGAGGCTGTTGCCCTTGTCACGCAGGGCGTCGCGCGCACCGTTGTCCACCCAGAGCGAGCCCTTGGGATGATGGAAAAAAGCGATACGCTGTTTGCGGCCCCGGAGGCGGCCGGGGCGCGGGACAAAAAAAGTACCCTCGTCGCGCCCGTCGAGGAGGTTGGCGAGGACGCGTTTCTTTTTTCCTGAGGCAATGACCATCGGGATGCCGGTGCGGGCGGTCATCGCGGCTGCGCGCAGCTTGGCCTCCATGCCGCCGATGGCGGTTGCGCTCAATGTGCCACCGGCAAGTTTTTTGATGTTTGCATCGATCGTCTCGACGACGGGTAGGGTGCGGGGATTTTTTTTGCCGAAGTTTTCGACCAGTCCGTCGACGGTGGTGAGGACGACGAGCAGGTCGGCCGGCAGCAGGCAGGCGACGAGCGCGGCGAGCCAGTCGTTGTCGCCGAATTTGAGCTCGGTGTAGCTGACAGCGTCGTTCTCGTTGACGATCGGCACGACGCCCTTGTCGAGCAGGGAGACGAGGGTATTGCGGGCGTTGAGATGCCGGTCGCGGTGTTCGAGGTCGTCGTGCGTGAGGAGCACCTGGGCCACCGGTAGGTTGTGCCGGGCGAACAGCTCCGAGTAGGTGGACATGAGCCGGGACTGGCCAACGGCGGCGCACGCCTGCAGGTCGGATAGGTCGGTGGGGCGCTTGACCAAGCCGAGTGCGCCCATGCCGGCGCCGACCGCCCCGGACGACACGACGACGACCTCCCTGCCTGCCGCGCGCTGGGCCGCCACCTGGGCAACCAGTTGCTCGACCTGGGTGGGGTCGATCTGTTTGCTGCGGCTGGTCAGGATGCCGGTACCCAGCTTGACCACCAGGCGGCTGGTTTCTTTCAGCGATGCTCGCTCCATCAGACGCGCCTTGGGCTAAAGGCAACCGGCCGTGGTGGCAAGCAAAACTAGCGACCAGGGGCTTGGGCACGCCCTTGGCCAAGCGGCGAAGAAAGGTTGCCTGGCGGCGCACGGTGCGTACAATAAGCCGCACACGAAACCGCCGCTTGGCTCCTTTTTTATGAAATCACGAACGTTGAGTGCCTTGGCAGCCGCATCACTGGCTGCGTTGACTTCGATCCAGGCCGACTGGCCCCAATGGCGCGGGCCTGGAGGGCAGGGCCACGCCGGGGACGCCCGATTGCCAGCCGAGTGGAGCGAGGTGAAAAATGTCACTTGGCGCACCGAGTTGCCGGGGCGCGGCTGGTCGTCGCCGGTCATCATCGGAAACCAGGTATGGGTGACGGCGGCGCACGAGACCCTTGCCTCCGAGGAGGAGAAAAAGGAGCGGCTGAAGGAGAACACCGGCAGCCAGCCGCTGGTGGTGCTCTCCAACGTGCGCATCCACGCGATTTGCATTGATAAGTCGAGCGGGGAAATCGTCCGGGACATCCCGTTGTTGAGGAAGCGCAATCCTCAGTGGGTCCACAAGACCAACAGCTACGCCTCGCCGACGCCGGTCATCGAGGACGGCCGGCTGTATTCCCACAACGGTTCATACGGCACGGCCTGTCTTGACCTGGACAGTGGCGAGGTGCATTGGACGAACCAGGACCTGTGGGTGATGCACGAAAACGGCCCCGGCGGCTCGCCGATTCTCTGGAACGACCTGCTGATCTTCCACATGGACGGCAGCGACCGGCAGTTTATCGCGGCGCTCGAAAAGAAAACCGGCAAGCTGGCCTGGAAGACGCGCCGCACCGGCGAGATGAACAAAAACCCGCAACTAAAAAAAGCGTACGGGACCCCGGTTGTTACCCGGGTGGGTGGGCGTGATGTCGTCATCTCGCCCGCGGCGGACTGGTTGTACGGCTACGACCCGGCGACCGGGGAGGAGCTTTGGAAGGTGAAGTACGGCTCGCTTGGCTTTTCCATCGTGCCCAAGCCGGTGGTGGCGAACGGCTTCGTCTACATCGGCACCAGCTTCATGCGCCCGCAGTTGCTGGCGTTCGACATCACCAAACCCAAGCCGGAGATCGCCTGGGCGTGCAAGCGGAGTGTGCCGGCTGTCTCTTCGCCAATACTTGTCGGCGGGGAGATTTATTTCGTCAGCGACTCTGGCGGGATCGTCACCTGTCTTGACGCCAAGACCGGGAAGGAGCAGTGGCGCGAGCGCATTGGCGGCAACCATGAGGCCTCCCCGACCTATGCCGGGGGGCGGCTGCTGTTCCACAGCCGGGAGGGCGAAACCACTGTGCTGCAGCCGGGCCGACAATTCAAGGTGCTTGCCCGCAACCGGCTTGACGGCGAACATCACGCCGCCGCCGCCGTGAGCGGCGACGCCCTGTTCCTGCGAACCGACAAGGCCCTCTACAAGATCGAGGATCGATGACTGCGCTTGGCCAAGCGCCGATCCCTTGGCCAAGCGGCGTGGCGGCAGTCTTTCCCGATGAGTCTCTTCAATGCAGAACGAAAGATTTGGATCCTCTGTGGAATCTACTTCCTGCTGGCGCTCTGCTCGCTGATGGCCCGGGCCACGGCTGATTCCCTTTTTCTCAAGAATTTCGACCGGGGGCAGATTCCGCTGATGATCATGGCGGCCGCCGTGATGTCGAGCGTGGTGGCGGTGTTCGTCACCTACCTGTGCGGTCGGTTCCAGGTTTACGGCGCGATGAAGCTGGCGATGGGCGGGCTGGCCGCCGCGATGGCCGGGGTGGTGGCTGCGGTGTTTGTCGCGCCGGGAAAAGTCGTCGCCGTGGTCACGTACATGGTGTGCGACGTGGTGGTCGTGACGCCGATGGTGCTGTTCTGGGGGCTGGCCGTCGGGCTGCTCAACCCGCAGGAGTCGAAGCGGTGGTTCGGGCTAATCGGCGCGGCCGGGACGGTCGGTTGCATCGTCGCCGGCTACATGGTGTCGCTGGCCAGCCGCAGCGGGCGGGTGGACGTGATCTCGCTTGGCCTCGTGACCGGCTTGATGGCGGTCGTGCTTGTTGGGCTGGCCCGGACGCGTCTGTTTGGACATGGGGAGGCGAAGCCGGACACGGTGCCAGCCAAGGCGGCAGGGGTGTTCAGTTCGCTTGGCAGGATGCTGGGCAGCCGCCAGGCGGTGCTTATGCTGCTGCTCGTAATGTTCTCGACGATGGTGATCTGCCTGATCGACATTCATTTCAAGTTTCAGGTGGCTAAAGATCACGAGGGTAACCTGAACCATTTCTTTGGCCGGTTTTACACCTACAGCAGCATCGTCCAGCTGGTACTGCAGTTGTTCATCGTGCGCACCATCCTGACTAAGGGCGGCGTGGTCACGGCGATCACCGTGCTGCCGGCCTTGCTGGTTATATCGTCGGTTTGCGCGCTGACATTCGCCGGGGAGAAGGGTGTCTACGCCGGTAAGTTCATCTGTCAGGTGGTGTTTTTCACCATTGAGTATGTCGGCCTGCAGATGCTGTTCTTCGCGGTGAAAAAGCAGTCGCGCGGTCAAATGAAGAGCGTCATCGACGGTCTGGCCCGACCGGCGACCATCGCCGCCTCCAGCCTCGTGATCACCGCGACGCTTGCATTCTGGCAGCAGGACTCGGTTGTGCGTCTGAATACCGTGGTAATCGTTGCCGGCTGCATTTGGCTGGTCGTTGCTTGGCTCAATTACCGCGAATACCTCGCCTCACTGGTCGGCATGCTCGACTCCCGCGTGATCGATTTTGACGACGAGTCCACGGTGATGATGGATTCGCGGTTCGACGCGCAACTGCGCCAGTCGCTGGCCAAGGCGAGCGATACCGAGGCCGGTTTCCTGGCGGAACTGATCATCGGGATGCGCCGAGCCGACTGGCACGATGAGTTTCGCGCTTTGCTTGCCAAGGGGGACGAATCGCTGAAACGCGCCGGGGTACGGTATCTCGCCGAGTTCGGCGATGCAGCCGACCGGGAGCGCATCCTCGCGGCGGTGCAGGACGGCCCGGCCCGCTTGCGCGCAGAGGCGGTACACTCTCTCGGTGCGCATTCGAAAGGGCAGCAGTTCCGCATCCTTGAACCGTTCTTAGACGACGCTGACCCGGGGGTGCGTTGTGCCTGCGCTGCGGTGCTACTGAACTCCGGTGAATTGTCCCTCAACGTTCGTGCTGGCAATGTTTTTTACGAATTCCTCCATTCCGATGATCCTGCGCATCGGCGGGAGGCGGTGCGGTGCCTGTCGCGAATCCGCCATCTAGACACCGCGCTGATTACCACCGAACTGCTCGGCGATCCGGATGAGGCGATCCGGCGCGAGGCGATCCACTCGATCGACGCGACTAAACTGGAGTCCACCTTCGCGCGGCTGGCGGAGCTGATCACCGAGGAGCCGCTGCGTCCGGCCATTTCGTCCTGCCTGCAGGCGATCGGCGCGCCTGCGGCGGAAATGGTGGGGCGGCATCTTGACGCAATCGAGTACGCAGAGGCGCCGGAGAAATTCCGCTTGCTGGACGAGATGCTGATTACTACCAGCGAGGGCGGAAAGTCGGCCCGCATTGAGCAGTTGATTGCGCAGGTCAGCAGTGAGACGGCGCGGGCACGGTTGATGTGGGAGTACTGCGCTACGCTAGCCGGCGGGCGTCCGGACAAGGCGTTGACCGCGTTTGCGCGTGAGCAGTTGACCGAGTATGCGCAGCAGGCGGCGTTTTACCGGGAGCAATCGGCCAAGCTGCCGGAAGGCCGCCAAACGCAGGCGTTACGCCTGGCCTGCGACCACCATTTCGAGTTGCGGCTGCAGGTACTCTTCAGCGTGTTACGCCTGTTCGATGTTACCATCGACTATGAGAAATTGTTTTGTGCGGCGGCCACCGGCGGCGCGAATGCCCAAGCCGAGGTCAGCGAAGTGCTTGAGGGCCTGCTTGGCCAAGCAGACGCTGCGATCCTCATCGGTTTGGCCAAACCGGAGCATGCGGTCGAGCCTGCCGAATTAGCTTCGCTCATCGAGACCTTTCGTGGCCACGACTCGCGCTGGATTGTCTCCGGCCTGCTACTGATGGTGGACGCCGACAGCTACGCCACGCACGGCGACTTTGTGCGGGAGAGTTTGCGGCATACCGACGAGGTTGTGCGCGAGACTGCGCTTGAGGTGTTCCTAGCCCATGAGTCGGGGCGGGACGCCGTTGCCGCCCAATGTGAACTTTCAGCCAAGGACGCCTGTGAGGCGGTCGTCCACTTGGCCAAGAACAAACTAAGTACCCTTTGACCCATGATCCTCGTCCAGCGAATCCTGTTCCTAAAGAATGTGCCCCTGTTCAGCACTATGCCGCCAGACACCCTCGCCTGGGTGGCGGAGGCGGCGGATGAAACCAGTTGCCTTTCCGGCCAGGCGATCTTCGAGAAGGGCAGCACGGGCGACCGTATGTATGTGATCGCTGACGGCTCAGTGCGCATTCACGATGGGGAGCAGACACTCGCAAAACTGTCTCAGGGGGCGTTTTTCGGCGAATTGAGCATCCTCGATGGCGAGACTCGCTCCGCCTCCGCTACCGCGGAAACGGATTGCCTTTTGTTGGTGATCCGTCAGGATTCGTTCCGGCGAATCCTCTCGAAACAGTTCGATGTCACGGAGAACCTGCTAAAGATTCTTGTCCGCCGGATTCGTGAACAATCAACCCAGCTGCAACAAGATCAAAATGAAGACTAATACCAAAGTAAAAACTATTTATAGATCTTTACTAAGCGGTTTCCTCTGTTTGGGCTTTGGCTTGTCTGATCGATTGGCCAATGCGCAGGATGCAGAATTGGATGCACCGGCAACGGATGCCGAGTTGGATTCCCTCACAACCGAATTGGAGCCTCTATCAACAGAATTTGATTATCAGGCTGAGCCCGCGGACGGGGCATATGAAGAATTCTCCCCGGTGCCGGCAATTGGTTCCCCGGAAAGCCAATTAAATTTTCAAACCTACGGGTTGAGCTACATGCAGAGTGACCGTGTGATTGCTCTGCTCAAGGCGTTGGGCTACGCAACGATTGAGTTCTCTTGGGCCGAGGGCGAGTCGATCAACGAGCGTGTGTATTCGGTGTTGCAGGATATCGAAAGCTATCCGTTGATTATCAAGCTCATTGACGCCAACAAGACCAGCTTGTTTGAGTTAGCTCCGGATGGAGCTGTGGGACAAGAGACAGGGTTGGGGGGCACTTATCTGCACCAGCAAACTTCTGGAGCACCGGAACAACGATTGTTTATTGTGTATGAAAAAGCCTACCCCGAACAGTTGCATGTTCTCTTACAACTCCTTCGCAATACCATTGACGTGCCGGCGCGCCAGGTGGTCATTGAGGCTCTGGTGGTTGAGATTGATTCGAATAAGATGGAAGAACTGGGGATGAATTACAACCTGCAGCGGGAGGATTTTAGTTTGTCGTTCAATCCGGTTACTAGTAGACAATACATACCTACAGAAGACTTTGGTGCGCAAAGCGTCGACCGTTCAGCACTAGAGAATCAACTTCCTTTTATCGGGCAGTTTTCGAATACACCAAGCTTCGGAGCCATCTTGCGGGCATTGGCTCAAACCGATCATGCGGAAATTTTGTCGAATCCTTCAGTACTGGTACTTAATGGCCGTCAGGCTAGAATTCAGGTGGGTCAACAGGTTCCAAGCTCCAATACTGTTGCTACGAACACTGGATTGCGTTC
>CAYWMH010000128.1:0-7038 GCA_964459315.1 uncultured Verrucomicrobiota bacterium | reverse complement strand
GGCCAGCGTCACCGGGCAATGTAAATAAGGCCAAGTGCCTATGACGATGGCGTTTGTATCCGGGTCGGCAACCGCCTGCTCCCAGTGCTCGTATGTTTTGGGGATACCAAAGCGAGTGGCGACGGCTGAAGACGAGGCTTCGCTGCGATTAGCCACGCCGATGATCTCCACGCCTGCGATCGCCTGCAGTAGCGGAATGTGCTTGCTCGTCGTGTTGGCTCCCGCACCAACTATCCCCACGCGCACGTCACTCACCGATTGGCTCATAGCCGGTGCAGCTACTCCTGCTCGCTAGCGTGGCGACGCAGGAGCGCGATGACCGCTTCATCCTTCGCGTAGTCAAGGGCGGTTCGGCCGTTCTTGTCCTTGTGCGCGATGTCCGCGCCCCTGGCAAGCAATTGGCTCACCAACTCGGCGCGTCGCTGCCGCACCGCCCAAAAAAGAGGGGTCACGTTGGAACGGTCGGCGAGGTTCGGATTCGCGCCGCGGGCGAGCAGGTGGGACACGACGGCGTGTTTCTGGCTGCGCACGGCCCAAAGCAGTGGCGACTTGCCGGTCTTGTCCTGCGCATTGACCTTGATGCCGTTGGCCAAGTGGTATTTCACGGCATCAAGATCGCCGCTGCCAGCGCTCCGAAAGATGTCCCGCTTGGGCGTCGTGTCTTCCTGCTCCGGCGGAGCGGCCGGGGCGGTGGCAGGTTCCGGCTCGGGGGCAGCGGCCGCGACCGGCTTCGAGGCTGGCTTCGACGCTGGGGTTGCAGTGGCCGCAGGCTCGGGGGAGGACGTTGGTTTCGCTTGGGTTGGGGACGAGTTGGAACTCGTCCTCCCTGTTGCAGGCGTCACGTTCTCCTGCGGCTTGCCGGGAGGAGACAAGACAACGGAATTATTACCGTCGTCCGTGCTGCCGCCGCTGGCCGCTTTCTGTTCCGGGGTGTCGGAGCCGCAGCCGGCGAGGCCAAGCGCCAGCAGCAGATTCAGGCCGATAAAATGCACTTTCATGAACCGCCGTTTTTGCGGAGGGCGGCTTGGCCTGTCAAGGCCGGCTTCGGTTATGTCGCTTGGCCAAGCGGGAAAACCGGCCGAAACGGGTGTTTTCTGTGATCTTGCAAATGGGCGAAACCACGTTATCATGCGCGGCCTGTTGGCCCAACCGGCCATCTTTGGTTTACCGGAAACCAAACCCTGAATTAATCATGCCAATCGCAACACCGAAGCAGTATGCCGCGATGCTGGACGCCGCCCAACAGGGTGACTACGCCTACCCGGCGATCAATATCACCTCCATCACCACGATTAACGCCGCGCTCAAGGCGTTCGCCGACGCAAAGTCCGACGGCATCATCCAGATGTCCACCGGTGGCGGGCAATTCGCCTCCGGACTGAACAACAAAGACGCCGTGCTCGGCTGCATCGTCCTCGCCGAGGCCGCCCACCGGCTGGCCGAGCGGTACGACATCCTCATTGGGCTGCACACCGACCATTGCCAGCCGGAGAAGGCGGCCGGATTCCTCAAGCCGCTCATCGAGGCAACGGCCAAGCGCCGCGGCGACGGCCAGGGCAATTTGTTCCAAAGCCACATGCTCGACGCCTCCATCCTGCCGCTCGAGGAGAACATGGCCATCTCGAAGGAATACCTCGAGTTGTGCGCCGCGAACGAGATCATCCTCGAGGTTGAAGCCGGCGTTGTCGGCGGCGAGGAGGACGGCGCGGCCGGTACCGAGGACATGCCGGCGGAGAAACTGTACACCACGCCGGAGGACATGCTCACGGTTTACGAGAGCCTCGACGGCATCGGCCGCTACATGTTTGCCGCGACGTTCGGCAATGTGCACGGCGCGTACAAGCCCGGCGCCGTCAAGCTGCGGCCGGACATACTCAAGCAGGGCCAGGACGCCGTCATTGGCAAGCACGGCGAGGCGGCCAAGTTCGACCTAGTTTTCCACGGAGGCAGCGGCTCCGCCAAGCACGAGATCAAGGAGACCCTCGAGTACGGCGTGATCAAGATGAACATCGACACCGACACGCAGTACGCCTTCACCCGCCCCATCGCAGATCATATAATGACCCACTACGAGGGAGTGCTGAAGATCGACGGCGAAGTCGGCAACAAGAAGGTGTACGACCCACGCTCCTACCTCAAGAAAGCCGAGCAGGCCACCGCTGAGCGCCTCATGGAGGCGTGCGACGACCTCGAGAGCACCGGCAAGACGATCTTCGGCAAAGTCTGACCCGGAGAGAAAAAACCATTTGAAGCGGGCGTCCAAATGGACGCCCGTTTTTTGTGCACCGCTTGGCCAAGCGGTGGGCTATTTGCCCATTGAGATGACGTCGCCGGCTTGGCCGGCGTCCGTAGCGGCCTTCGGCTTGGCTGCTTGGCCACGGGAGGCGGCCGGCTTGGCCGCCCGCCCGGCGTCCCCCTCCTGCTCCGTTTCCTGAAACTTCACCGAGACGATCTTGCTGACGCCCTGCTCCTGCATCGTCACCCCGTACAGCGTGTCAGCCATGCTGATGGTGCGCTTGTTGTGGGTGATGATGAGGAACTGCGACTGGTCGAGGAACCGCTTGAGCACCCGGACGAACCGGTTGATGTTCGACTCGTCCAGCGGCGCGTCCAGTTCGTCCAGCAGGCAAAACGGGCTCGGGCTGACCTGGTAGATCGAGAACAGCAGCGACACGGCGGTCATCGTCTGTTCGCCGCCGGAGAGCAGCGTGATGCTCTGCAGCTTCTTGCCAGGTGGCCGAGCCACGATCTCGATGCCGCTGCTGAGCACATCCTCCTCGTCGACCAGCACGAGGTCGGCCTTGCCGCCCTCGAACACCTCGGTGAACAGATCGCGGAAGTTGGCGCGAATCTTCTCGAAGGTGGTGCGGAACATCTCCGTGGTCTCGGTGTTGATCTGCTCGATGATCTCCAGCAGCCGCTCCTTGGCCTGGACGAGGTCGTCGTGATGGCGGGTCAATTCCGCATGGCGCTCCTCGATTTCCTTGTATTCCTCTATGGCCACCAGGTTCACCGGCCCCATCCGGTCGATCCGGTCCTGCAACTCGGACACCTTTTCCCCGACCCGCTCCCAGTCGGTCTCGTGCCGCTCGGCGTCTTCGTCGGCAAGCACCTCCACGGTGAGGCTACCTGAGTCGTCATCGGACACCGCGAGGCAAACCGGCTCCACCTCCCGCAGCGCCACCTGGTATTTCTCCTGGATCCGCTCGCACAAATTCTCGGCCGACATGTTGTTCTGGGCCAACTCCACCTCCAGTTTCGATCGGCGTTCCTGTGAACT
This sequence comes from uncultured Verrucomicrobiota bacterium, assembly GCA_964459315.1. Lineage (GTDB taxonomy): Bacteria > Verrucomicrobiota > Verrucomicrobiia > Limisphaerales > UBA1096 > UBA1096. The sequence goes on along the minus strand of CAYWMH010000128.1, from coordinate 3,758 downwards.
GCTCAACTCCTCGCGCACGGCCCGCAGCGCTGCCTCGCGTTCCTCCACTTTTTGGTCGGCCTCGGCCTTCTGCGACAGCAGTGCCGTGATGCTGCCGCTGGATTGTTTGCGCTCGACGCGCCCCTTGTCGATGCGCTCCGTCGAGTCGGCGATCTCTTTTTCGGTCTGCGCCTTCTTGCTCGCGCCCGACTCGATGTCGTCGCGGCGCTGGGCGACCAGTTGCTTCAATTCGGTGATGCGGACATTGAGCGGATCGATCTGACGTCGGAACGACGCCAGCAGCTGTTCCTCCGACGCCAGCCCTACTTTGGCCTCAGTCAGCTCCGAGTTAGCGGCATCGCGCCGGCCGCGCAACCCCTCGACCACGCCGCCGACCTCCTCCACGAGCGCGTTGCTGGTTTTCTCCTTTTCCTCGAGAGACACCAGCTCGGCGGCGAGTTGGTCGCGCCGGCCGCTGCCCTCCGACTCCTGTCCGGCGAGACTTTCCAACTCGAACGTGACCGCCTCGATTTTCTGCGCCAGCACGCGCTGCGAATTTTCCAGCGCCTTCAGTTCGCCCTCGCTTGAGGCGATCGAGACTTCCTGTTGCCGCAGCTCCGCCTGCTCCTGCTGCAGGCCGGCCTGCAACGCAGTCTGCTCGCCCTGCAGGTTCCCCTTCTCGCGGCTAAGCTTGTCGGCATTTTCGCCCAGGCCCTCGAGCTCCGTCTCGAGCGCGGCGATTTCGTTCTTCCGCGCCAGCAGCGACGCGGAGGCATTGCCATTGCCGCGGCCGCCGCTGAATACGCCGTGCCTCGACAGCAATTCGCCGTCGCGCGTGACAAAGTCGAGATCGCCATGCCGTTCGCGGCCGCGCATCGCGGCGTCGAGGTCGGGCACGATGACCAGACGGCCCAGCAGCCGATCGAGCAGCGGCTGAACCGCGTCGTCGCATCCCACTTGGCCAAGCGCGGCCACACCACCAAAGTCGGACAGCTTGACCGCGTCGAGCGACGGCGGTGCGCCGCCGGAAACCAGATCAAGCGCCACGATGTCTGCCCGGCCCTTTTTGCCGTCGCTCAGCGATGCGAGGATCGACCGGGCATCGGTGGCCTGCCGCGTGATCACCCACTGCAGATGCCGGCCCAGCGCAGCCTCAACGGCGGCGACATGTTCCGCTGGCACGCGAATCTGGTCGGCCAGCAAACCAAGCGCGGCCTCCGACTCGCTGATTGCCGCCTGCGCCCCGGCGCTTACACCCTCGTGGGACGCCTGCAACTGCTGGAGAACGTTCAGCCGCGACCGTTTTTCGGCCTGCAACCGGAGTAAATCGTCCAATTCGCCGGTAAGCCCGGCCAGGCTCTCCTGCAGCTTGGCCAAGCGCTGCTGGCGTTCCTCCACCGTGCCGCGATGCCCTTGGGCGGTGGAGCGGCGACTCTCGACGTCGGTGGAAAATTGGCCAAGCCGCTCCCGCAGTTTCGCCGCCTCCTCCTCTAGCTGGGTTTTCTCCGACGAAAGTTTCTCGAGGCGAACCGTGTTGCCACGCCGCTGGAGGTCGATGGCGTTGATCTCGTTCCGCACGCGGGTCAGTTCTTGCGCCGCGCTGAACGACTCGGACTGCGCCTGCCGCAACGCCTCCTGCCGTTGGCCAAGCTCCGCCTCCAGCGCATTGCACACAGTCTGCTTTTCATCCACGTCGCGGCGTTTGTCGCCGACGGTGCCGTCCGCGTTGTCGAGCTTGGCCTGCATCCCGGTCAACTCCGCCTCGGCATCGCTGCGCCGTTGCTCGGCCTGCGCGATGTCATTGTGCGCCTTGGCCTCCTGCTCATTCAGTTCCTGGATGCGCTCGTGGCTGAATTGAATCCGGCTCTCGAGCCGCTCCAGTTCGGCCTGCAGGTTGTCGCCCTTCTCCTGCGCCTCGTTCACCTGTTTCTCGATCGCGCCGCGCTGTTGCCGCGCCTGGCTGATGAGCGACTCCTCCTTCTCGATCGTCCCGGTGAAATCATCCGACCGATCCCTGAACTGGCCGATGGCCTGCTCGCACTGCCGGATCGACTCCTCGATCTCCCTAAGCTGATACCGGGCGAACTGGGTCTCCAAATTCTGGAGCTCGTCCATGAACTCCTTGTAGCGGCGTGCCTTGCCGGCCTGCCGCTGGAGCGAGCCGATCTGCCGCTTGACCTCGCGGATGGTGTCCGACGCACGGAGCAGGTTCTGCTCGGTGTAGTCGAGCTTGCGCAGCGCCTCCTTCTTCTGCGACTTGAACCGTGTGATGCCGGCGGCCTCCTCGAACACCGCGCGCCGGTCGTCCGGCTTGCTGGAGATGATCTGGGTGATGTTCCCCTGAGCCATGATGCCGTAGCTGGCGCGTCCCATGCCGGTGCCCATGAACAACTGCTGGATGTCCTTGAGCCGGCACGACACCTTGTTGATGAAAAAATCACTAGCGCCGTCCCGGAAAATCCGGCGCGTCACCGTGACCTCGTTGTACGGCAAATCAACTCCTGCAGCCTTGAGTTGATCAGTGTCAATACCGCCAAGCGTCAGCGACACCTCCGCCATGCCCAGTGCCTTGCGCTTATCGGTGCCGGTGAAAATCACGTCCGCCATCCCCGAGCCCCGGAGCGCCTTGGCCGATTGCTCCCCCAAGACCCATCGAATCGCATCTGAAACGTTGGACTTCCCACAGCCGTTGGGGCCGACAATCGCCGTCATGCCCGGCTGAAAATCAAGCGAAGTCTTGTCCGCAAACGACTTGAACCCAAGCGCCGTGAGGTTCTTCAAATACACGTCGGGACGAATCAGCGCCAATCCAATTCACCGAGTAAAGCCTAAAACACAAGATGAGCGACTCGCTTATCCACTAAACCACAATGGGTTGTGGTTTCACCGGGACAATCTGTCGCAACTTGTTCACAAATCGCCAACCCACAAAGCCTGAACGAGTTGACACTTGGACAAGCGGCCAATTCAGAGATGCACTTTGAGGCACCAACTGATTCTCCGCTCGTTCACCTATCTCCCCCTGTGATGGCAACGACGGCAATCAAGAACATCGCGAGGAACATGGACGCGAGGAATAGCACACCCAAATTCAGTCTTAGGTAACACAAACGACAAGAGAGTCTTTCCGCCTCCTCTCCGGGGTGAATCCGAGCCAATTTCAAGATCCACAGGGGCAATCGCCACAGTTTTCTAAGACGGCTGCACTCGTATGGTTTCCCGCATCTACCACAGGACATCTTCGCGTCCTTGGCAGCGAGCAGGTTCGCCATCTCGACCATTTCCCTGCCCAATGCCACGTCCAACAGCGTTAACCCCTCGCCAACCTCAACCTGGGCGTCGAGATTCGCTCCGTTGGCGAGGAGCAATTCGAGCATCTCTTCGTGACCGCTAATCCCCGGTAACGCGATTAAGGGCGTATCATCGTTGAGAACCGAATTTGGATTTGCCCCGGCCCTCAAAAAACGGCTCACCGCCTCAAGATCCCCGGCAGCAGCAGCAGCAAAAATGGAGTTATCGGAAAAACTCCGGGCACCCACGCTCCGCAAATAATCAATGCAATCTTGATTCCTGTTTAACGTCACGATATCCAAAACTGATAACTCGGACTGTTTTGCGTTTACGTCCGCACCCTTCTCAAAAAGCAGCTTAATGATGCCCAAATGCCCAGCCGACGCAGCTCCGTGCAACGGCGTTTGCCCGTAGTTGGTCGTGGTGTTGACTGAAACATCGTGACTGAGCAACAACTTCACCAACTCCTCGTGGCCATTCGCTGCTGC
>CAYWMH010000127.1:0-7076 GCA_964459315.1 uncultured Verrucomicrobiota bacterium | reverse complement strand
GCTACGGGTTTGTTTTGGCGGCGCTTGGCCAAGCGGACACGTGGTTTTTGCCTCCGATGCAGGGGGTTATTTCACACGGTGTTCAAAAACAGACAGCCCCGCCGGCTTGGCCACTCGACTCCGGCCGCCTTTGCCCCTAGCCTGCTGCGCGTTGTCTGAGATGCTTAAATCCTCCGGCGCCATGGCTGGGGCCACGCTAGTCAGTCGCCTGCTCGGGATGGTGCGGGTGATGGTGTACGCCCGGTTCATGGGGGACGGGGCGATTGCCAGCGCGTTCGTCTACGCCTTCCAGATTCCAAACCTGTTCCGCCGCCTGCTGGGCGAGGGCGCACTCACGGCGGCGTTCATCCCGCTGTTCAAGCACAAGGAGAAAACTGAGGGCGAAAAGGCGATGTGGCACACGGCCAACGCGGTGGTCTCGGCGCTGGTGGTGGTCTCGGCGCTGGTGGCGGGGTTGGTGATGCTCGGCATATCGATGGTGTTGTCGTGGGGGGAATTCGACGACCACACGCGGCTGATGCTGGAGTTGCTGCGGGTGGTGTTCCCGTACATGCTGTTGGTTTGCCTCGCAGCGGTGTTCATGGGCATGCTCAATTCGCGCGGCTACTTTTTTATCCCGGCGATGGGGGCGACGCTGCTCAACGTGGTGATGATCGCCACCGTGTTGTTCGTTACGCCAAGCTGGGGGGAGGACTTGGGCGAGCAGATTTTTTCGCTGGCGTTCGGCGTACTGGTGGCCGGGGTGGCGCAGGCCGGATTTCAGTTGCCGTACCTCATGCGCGAGGGGTATCGGCCGCGCTGGGTGACACCGTGGCGCAACGACTCCGTCCGCGAGGTGGTGCGCAAGATGATCCCGGCGACCATCGGCGTGGCGGCGTTCCAGTTCAACATCATCATCACGCAGACGCTGGCGTTTTGGATCGAGCGATCGACCGGCTCGAAGATCGTGGCGTCGTTCGAGTATGCAGTCCGTTTGATGGAGCTGCCACAGGGCGTGTTCGGGGTTTCGTTGGCGACTTTCCTCCTGCCGACATTGGCCGGATTGGCTGCGGAGAAAAAATTTCCTGAATTTCGCGAGAACCTCCAGCGTGGGATGGGGTACTTGTTTTTTGTGAACGCCATCGCGGCGGCGATGCTGATCGTGTTGGCTGAGCCGATGGTGCGACTGTTGTTCGAGCGCGGAGCATTCACGGCTGAATCGACCGATCGCGCCAGTTTTGCGCTGATGTGCCTTGCACCGGGCCTGTTGACCTACTCGGCGGTGAATGTGATGGCCCGTGCCTTCTACGCGATGGGCGAAACAAAGGTGCCGATGCAGATCAGCGCCGTTTGCCTAGGGATGAATCTCATCATCGTGGTGCCGCTGATCTTTGCGTTCCCGAAGGGCAGCCAAGCGGGTGCGCTGGGCGTGGCCAACGTGGCGAGTTCGCTCGTCAATGTGGCGCTGCTCTCGTATGCGCTGAAACGGAAGATGCCCAAGTGGAGGTTCGGCCCGCTGATCAGGCCGCTGATTGGCATGTTGCTCACGGCCGTTGTCGCCGGGGCACTCGCTTGGTTTTTACACGCGGAATGGGAGGCGCGGCTGGGCACGGAAACAGTTTGGCACAAGATCGGGGAGGTATTTGTCCCGGCGATTTCGGCGGCGTTGGTCTACTGGGGGATCACCTCAGCGATTGGCTTGCGGGAGGCCAGAGACCTTGTCGCGCTGGTACGCAACCGGAATGCGCAGGACTAACCGCTTGGCCAAGCGCTTGGCTGTTTTCGCTTTTCACCTTCGGTTAAACCGGCTTAATTGCGCGCCGCAATGAGTCGTTACGCGACAATCACTGTCATCGGCCGTGACAAGACCGGCGTGGTGGCCCGCGTCACCAACCTGCTGTTTGCCACCCGCGCCAACATCGAGGCACTGGAGGAACAGGTCACGCGCGGCCAGTTTAGCATGACCCTTCAGGCCAGCTGGAAGGCGGCCTCGTTTGACGAAACGGCGCTTCGCCAGGGGCTTCGCGCGCTTGGCTGCGAGCTGGGGATGGAGATCAAGTGGTGGTTCACCGACCCGAAACGTCCGCAGCGAATGGCGTTGATGGTGACCAGGGAAATTCACTGCCTTGATGCCATCCTCGCAGCGGTGAAATCAGGCAGGCTCAAGGCGGACATCGCCTGCGTCATCGGCAATCACCGTGACCTGCAAGACAAGGTGGAGAAAGCCGGGCTGCCGTTTCGCCATGTGTCATGGGCCAACCGGGCCAAGGCGGAGGAGAAGGCGCTGAAGATACTCGAGAAGACCGAGGTGGATTTCGTCGTGCTGGCCCGCTTCATGAAAATCCTGTCGCCGAACTTTGTCTGGCGATTCAAGAACAAGATCATCAACATTCACCCGTCACTCCTGCCCAGTTTTCCTGGGCCGCAACCGTATCGGCAGGCTTACGAGCACGGCGTGAAAATCGCCGGGGTGAGTGCGCATTTCGTGAGCATGCACCTGGACGAGGGGCCGATCATCGCGCAGGAAAGTTTCCGCATCAAACCGGGCATGACACTTAAGCAGATTGTGGCCACCGGCCAACCGCTTGAGGCCAAGGCACTGGTGAATGGCATCCGGCTCTACCTCACCCGCCAGCTCGACGTGCACTGGGGCGTGGTGAAACAGGTTTGACCGGGCGGCCTAGTTTTCCTCGTCGAGGAAGTTGATCTTTAGGCCGCAGCCGGTCTGAGATTGTCCTTCGTTGAGGCTGTCCTGCAGGGTGGGGGAAAGGTTTGGCGGTTCGGCTAAAGGTTCAGTTTGGTCTTCTGGTGACAGTGCGGATCGCAGTGCTCCCTGGACCAATTCGGCGCAGTGGATTTTCATCGGCGGCAATGGGCCCAGCTCTCCGGAAAGTTCCTCGGGTTTCAACTCCATCGCCTCATCGGCGGTTTTGCCCTTGATCAACTCGGTGGCGAGGCTGGCCACGGCGATGGCGGTCTCGCAGCCGAAGCTCTGGAAGCTGGCCTTGTCGATGACCTTCTCGCCGTCCTGCTCCTTGTACTTCACCCACATGCGCAGCATCTCGCCGCACTCGGAGTTACCGACCGTGCCGATCGAATCGGCGTCCGTCATCTCGCCGATGTTCTTGGGATCGCGGATGGCGTCGGCCACTTTTTTCTGAAGTTCGTCGTTCATTTAACTGAGCGTGTAACGGCGGATCGTGGGGTCGACCTCAAGTGACCAGGCGTCGATACCGCCTCGAAGCGCATGAACGTTGGGCATGCCGTGGCCGAGATAATAGGCAGCAGCATCGAGCCCCTTTTTGCCCTGGTGATCGATCATCACAAACCGCTGGTCGTTGTTCCAACTCCCGAGGATTTCCTGCATGAGCGGCTGGGTAAACAGCACTGAGCCGTCGATGTGGACCGCCTCAAATTCCTCGCGTGAACGGATGTCCACAAGGCGGATGTCCTCGCCCTTGGCCAAGCGTTTGGCCAAGTCGGTCGGCTTGATCAGGATGCGCGCATCTTCCTCGTGGCTTTGTTTGATTTGCTCCAGGACGTCATCGACCGGCAGTTCGCCGTTGCGTTCGCAAACCCCGGCCAACGTTTCGTCCGGCTGAAACCCACAACTGCTGCACCCCCCAACGTGATACTTGCGAAACAACGCCCGCTGCGCTCCCGGATATACCTGCAGCACCTCCCGCATCATCGATGCGCCTGTGATCGTTTCGTTCATTACGCGAACAGTTTGCGTACTTCGTGGAGAACCTCGATGAAGCGGTCGACCTCGGCCTCGGTGTTGTAAAAATAAAAACTCGCCCGCGCGGTGGCAGGGCCACCGAGCTTGGCCAGGAGCGGCTGATTACAGTGATGACCGGCGCGCAGGGCGCCTCCCTTCTGGTCGGCCATGGTGGCGAGGTCGAGCGCGTGGGCGTCCGGAAGGACGAAGCTCACGACGGCAGAGCGGCCCTCGCTTGGCCCGAACAACCGGATGCCGTTGATCTCGGCCAATTGCTCGCAGGCGCGCTTGGCCAAGCGTTGATCGTGCTCGAAGATGGCCTCCCGCCCGATGGCGTCGAGGTAGTCCAGCGCGGCATGCAGGCCCACGGCCCCGGCGACGTTTGGCGTGCCGGCTTCGAACTTGTGCGGCACCACATTGAAGGTCACGTCGCGGTATTCGACCTTGGCGATCATCTCGCCGCCGCCCTGATATGGTGGCATCGCCTCGAGTAGTTCTCGACGGCCGTACAGCACGCCGATGCCGGTTGGCCCGCAAATCTTATGGCCTGAGAAGGCGAGGAAATCGCAGTCAATAGCCTGCACGTCGACCGGCGCGTGGCCGGCGCTCTGGGCGGCATCGACCACGGTGATGACACCGGCAGCACGGGCGCGGGCGCAGATTTCGGCGACTGGGTTGACCGAGCCGAGGGTGTTTGAAACGTGCGTGAGCGAGAGCAGTCGGGCACGGGCGAGCTGCTCGTCGAGCCACTGCAGGTCGAGCTGCCCGTCGTCGCCGGTGATTTCAATGAAGTCCAACTGCGCCCCGATGCGCCGGGCCAGCATCTGCCACGGAACGAGGTTGCTGTGGTGTTCCATCTGGGTGAGGAGGATGGTGTCGCCCTCGCGCAGGTTTTCCAGCGCCCACGTTTGAGCGACAAGGTTCAACCCCTCGGTGGTGCCCCGGGTGAAAATGATCTCGTCGCGTGAGTCGGCGTTGAGGTAAGTGGCGACCCGCTGGCGGGCGCCCTCGTACGCCTCGGTGGCGCGATTGCTCAGCTCATGGATGCCGCGGTGGACATTGGCGTTGTCATGTTCGTAATGGCTCCGGATGGCGTCGATGACCTGTCGCGGTTTCTGGCTGCTGGCAGCGCTGTCGAGGTAGACCAACGGATGGCCATTCACCGTCTCCCGCAGAATCGGGAAGTCGTTCCGGAGCGCGGCCCAGTCGATGCCGGCGTCACGCTTGGCCAAGCCCGCTAATTTCGCCTCCGCACTCATCACATCATGCCTAGTTGGAGCTTGGCTGCCTCGCTCATCATGTCCTGACTCCAGGGCGGATCCCAAACGATCTGCACATCCGCCTCGTTGACCCCCTCGATGCAGAGCAGCCGGTTCTGCGCATCCTGTTGCAGTACCGGTCCCATGCCGCAGCCGGGCGCGGTGAGCGTCATCTTCACGTCGACTCGCCAGCCGTCGTCGATCTGGCTCGGTGTGCTGTCGTAAACAAGGCCAAGATCCACGATGTTCACCGGGATCTCCGGGTCGTACACCGTCTTGAGCTGTGCGTCGATTTGCTGCTGCAGGTCATCAAGGGTCTCCGGCCGCTTGGCCTCCTCGGCTGGGGTCTTGACCGGCTCGAGTCCAAGGGCGTCGGCGTCGCAGCCCTCGATGCGAAACATGTTTCCGTTGACGATGACGGTGAAGGTGCCGCCAAGCGTCTGGGTGATCCGCGCGGTCTCCCCTTTTTGAAGCGTCACCTTGTCGCCCGACGGGACGATTGAGGCCTCGATGTCACGGCCAAGTGCGATGGGGCTGTCACTGTTCATTTCAAGCGGTCTGTGCGGCCGACTCGGCGGCGAGGGCCTGGATGCGGCTCACCATCGAGTGCAGTCCGTTACGGCGTGTGGGGCTGAGGTGCTTGTCGAGGCCGAGTTGCGAAAACGTCGCCGTGCTGTCGGTGTCCAAGATCTGCCCGGCGTTTTTCCCGTCGTAAATCAGCAGCAACACGGCGATCAGCCCCTTGACGATGAAGGCGTCCGCGTCGGCGCGAATCTCAAAGGTCGGCGGCTCGCCGTTGCGGGGCCGCATCCGCAGCCAAACGGTTGCCTGGCAGCCGTGCACGCGGTTTTCCTCGACCATCTCGGACGCGTCGAGCGGCGGCAGTTTTTTGCCCAGCTCAATGAGGTAGGCGAACCGCTCCTCCCAGTCGCCGAGAAACTCGAAGTTTCCGGTCAACTCGTCGATCGTCGTGTCCAAAAATTTAGCCACGGTTCAGTCAAGTTGATGCTACGTCTCGAGCCGATCCCCCACCCACGCATCGAGTTCCTCCCGCACGGCGTCGTGCCGGATGCGCTCAACGATCTCGCCGGCGAATCCGTGCATCAGCATCCGGCGTGCCGTGCAGGCATCGAGCCCCCTGGCGCGCAGGTAAAAAATCGAGTCGTCATCCATCTCGCCGATCGTTGCGCCGTGGGTGCACTTCACGTCATCGGCATAAATCTCGAGCTGCGGTTTGGTGTTGGCCGTAGCATCGTCGCTGAGCAGCAGGTTTTTGTTGGTCTGCTTGGCGTCCGTTTTTTGGGCGCCGGGCTGCACGAGGATGCGGCCGTGAAAAACGCCGCGTGACTGGTCATCAAGGATGCCGTTGAAATACTCGTGGCTATCGCAGTGCGGCGCGGTGTGGTCGACGATCATGTGATGGTCGGCTAACTGCTGGCCGCGCGTCATGTACAGCCCGTTGAGCACGCACTCGATACCCGGCCCGGCCAGACGCATGCGGAGGTTGTTGCGCGACAGCCGCGAGCCAAGCGCGATTGAGTGGAACGCATACCGCGCATCCCGGCCGAGGTCCGAGTGGAGCGAGGCTAGGTGAAACGCCCTGGGCGATTGATCCTGAAACTTGACATGCTCAACATTGGCACCGTCGCCGACACGGGTCTCGGTGACGACGTTGGTCACGGTCGCTGCTTGGCCAAGCGAGAGGTGCGACTCGATGATCGTGCCGTGTGAGTTGGCCCCGGCATCGATCCAGTTGCGGACATGTGACGCCTCGGCCTCCTCGCTTGCCGTGGTCACGAAGAGCAGATGAACCGGCTTGGTCAAGCGTTGGCCGTCGGCGATTTGGATAAGCGAGCCGTCGGTGAAAAAGGCGTCGTTGAGCGCGACGAATGGGTTGTCATCGCCCGCAGAAACCGAGCCAAGCTCCCCCTCGTAGCGAGCCAGATTGGAGACCGTCACGCCGCCTGGCTGGTCGGCGATTTGCGACAGGTCGGTGTTGAAATGGCCATCGATAAAGACCAGCCGGTTGGCGTCGAGCCGGCCGAACGTCAACCCATCAAGCTGCTTCGGCTGAGGCGCTTGGGCAAGCGGGGCGGCGACCGGCCGGAACGGGAGTT
>CAYWMH010000126.1:0-7085 GCA_964459315.1 uncultured Verrucomicrobiota bacterium | reverse complement strand
GCCCTTCAGTCGGTTGCTCACGGCCGAAGACTTAACCGGAGCCGCCCCGCTTGGCCAAGCGCAAACAAGGGTTGCCGCCGGGGCCGTTCCTGCCCCACACTGGCGGCCCATGTCGGTGGATCGACACAAGGTCAACGATTGGTGGTTCTCGCTGGACTCGATCCAGCGATCGTTCCTACTCTCGCTGCTGATCCATCTGGCCGCCGCTCTTGGCTACCTGCTGGGCGTCTTTCCAAAGGTCGAGAAATTGATGGCCGCCGTCGTACCGGAACTCATCGACCTCAAGTCGCTCGAGCAGCATCAGCGTGAACGGCAACGCTCCGTGATCTTTCTCGAGGTGCCCCCCAGCATTGCCAGCAAGGAGGCCCCGGACGATTCCGAGTTTTACTCCAACCAAAACTCCAAGGCGGCCGACGAGCAGACCGAAAAGGAGACCCCCAAGCCGAAGATCGACGGCACGCAGGAAAAAGTCCCGCGCATCGTTGATAGCAAGCCGGAAACCCCACCCAAGCCACCCAAGCCGGAACCGGAACCGAAGCCCGAGCCGCCCAAGCCGGAACCGGCACCTCCCAAGGCGGAGACCCTCAACCCGATCCAGGCCAAGCCGCAGCCGGAGCCAAAACCTGAACCCAAGCCGGAGCCGCGCCGCCCGCGCACCGTCGCCGAGGCCAGGCAACTCGCCATGATCCAGGGGGAAAAAATTAAGCAGGACGGCGGCGTCAAGAAGCGGGCGACCATCGTGGGGCTCGACGCCAAGGCATCGCCATTTGGCGACTACGACGCCCGCCTCATCGCCGCCATCCAAAACCGCTGGAACCAGAGCCTCAACCTGCATTACGTGCCAAGCGTCGGGCAGGTGGTGTTGACCTTCAACCTGTGGTCGGACGGCAAGGTGACCAATGTGCAGGTGGAACGCAAATCGGTCGATGAGTTGCTCGCCCTCAAATGCAAGATTGCCGTGGAGGATCCGGCCCCGTACGAGCCGTGGCCGGAAAAGATGCGCGACGAGATCGGCTCCGACCGCCGCTTCGTCCGCTTCACCTTCTACTACAACTGACCCCGGCCAAGCCGGTTATTCGCTTCCCTTGGCGCGGAGGAACTTAGCCAGAGCCTCGAGGCGGTCGGTGTTGATGAAGTCGACACCGGCCTGATGCAGCACCTTCCATGCGGCGGGGTTGTCCGGCGCGGCCCAGAAGCGGATTTTCTGCCCATCCTTGTGGACCTGTTGCGCGATGCGCGTGAGCTTGGCTTGCTCGGCAGCCGGCAACTCGCCCTTGCCGCGCCACTTGAAGTGCGACCGCCAACTGTCGCTGATCCACGGCATGAAATGCGGACTCGCCGCTTGGCCAAGATCAGACAGTCGGCCGTCGTAACCGGCTAGGCGCTTGGTTTGATTCTCCATCACGGTGCGCGGACGGCTGCCGGAGATGACGATGGTCACTGCCTTGGTTTCCGTTTTTTCCGCACCGAACTCTGTGAGCATGAACCGGTATTTCTCGAGCAACGGCTGAAGCGCGGCGTAGGTTTTCGGGCCATCGGTCTTGAAATCAATCATCAGGTGAAAAGGCGCCTTGGTTTTGTGAACGCTGCCGCCGTTGGCCTTCACGCGCTTGGCCAAGGGCGCGAGGTAAAGCGACTCGAGCGTTCGGGATTCCTTCAGTTCAAAGCTGAAATGACCGACGAGCAGATTGCCGTTTTTCAAAAACACGTCCGCCTCGACGCTGCAGAATTCGTGCGACAGGGCGTCGAGCAGCGGACGCTTGTGGTAGTAGTCGTTGTGCGCGTGGGCCTGGCCAAGCGGCTTGGGCGCCGCCTTCAGTGCAATTGCGCTCGGCCAAGCGGCGAGCAACAGGGTGAGTAGAATCTTTTTTATCATGACAGATGGAGGTCGGTGCTGCAGCCCGGTTCCTGCGGCGGCATGTAGTGGCCGCTGTCGACATTCGCCGGGTGAACAAAATCGTCGCGCAGGTGGGGGATGTACTCGAGGAACAGTTTTTCGTGATCCAGCGCGATGTGACTGAACAAAACGAGGTGCTGGTGAATCTGCCCCATGTCGCCCACGTGCGGCACGAGGCGCACCGGGAACTTGCGGGCCAGCATGACCACCGCGAGCCATTCGCTGATGCCGGCGAGGCGGGTGCAGTCGGCCTGCACGATGCCAACCGCGCCGGCCTGCAAAAAATTCTTCCACAAGACACGGTTGGAAACCGCCTCCCCGACGGCCACCGGCACCGGGGCGATTTTGTCCGCCAACGTCTTGTGCGCCGAGACATCATCCGGCTGGGTCGGCTCTTCCATCCAGAACGGGTCCATGCCCTTGAGCGCGAGGCAGGCGTCGATCGCCTGAGGCAACGGCCAAGCCTGGTTGGCGTCGAGCATGATGCGGACATTGTCACCAACTGCCTCCCGCACCATGAACGAGCGACGCACATCGTGTGAGTGATCCTTTGCGCCGACCTTCAGTTTCATCGCAGTGAACCCGGCGTCCACTGCTGCCTTGGCATTGTCGCGAATCTTCTCGTCGCTGTACTGGAACCAGCCAACGGAGGTGTCGTAGCCGGGGTAACCGGTTTTCAAGACGCCCTCCCGATCGGCACGCGTTGCCTGATGCGATTGCAGCAGCTCAGCCGCCTCGGCCTCAGTCAGCACTTCCTCAAGGTAACTGAAATCGACCAACCTCGTGATTTCCGCCGGCGAAAGATCGAGCAACAGTTTCCAGACCGGCACCCCGCGTGACTTCGCCCAGAGGTCGAAACAGGCGTTGGTGATTGAGGCCAGAGCGAGATGCGTCACTCCCTTGTGCGGCCCCAGCCAGCGCACGCCCGGGTGTTCGGCCAGTGAACGTTGGACCGCGCCAAACTCTGCCATTAATTCCTCGATCTCGCGGCCTCTCAACGGCTCGGCGAGGATGCGGATTGCCTCACAAACGAGGTTGGTTCCGTCGCCCAGTGTGTAGGCGATGCCGGTGCCGGTCAGGCCGATGTCAGTCTCGAGCAGCGTGACGCCATAGCCGTATGAGGGGTCGGTGTGGACGGCATCGGAGCCGGCGCCGTCCTTGAGTTTGCGGCGAAAATCGTGGGTGGCAATGGTTTGAATCGTCGGCATCAGGCAATCGCTTGGCCAAGCCCGACCACGTCGCGCGCCGTCTCCCGCGCCCACTGGTCGGCCTCGATGATTTCGTCGAGCGTCGGATGCTCTACGACCTGATGACGATCCATCACTTGGCCAACGGCGTCGCTGATGCCGGGGAACGACATCTGCCGCTCACAAAACGCATCGACCGCAATTTCGTTCGCGGCGTTGAGCACTGCCGGGAGTGTCCCGCCCGTTTCTCCGGCGCGTCGCGCTTGGCCAAGCGCGGGAAACTTGGCCAAGTCCGGCGCCTCGAAATCCAGCCGGCCAAGCGCGGCGAAGTCGGTCTGCACACGATCGCTCGCCGCGCGGCTTGGCCAAGTGAGCGCGTACTGGATCGGCAGACACATGTCCGGCGTGGAAAGCTGCGAGAGGACGGAGCCGTCGACGAACTCGACCATCGAGTGCACCACGCTTTGCGGATGAACGATAACATCAACCTGCGGCATCGGGATGTTGAACAGCCAGCGCGCCTCGATCATCTCGAGTCCCTTGTTGAACATGGTTGCCGAGTCGATGGTGATCTTGCGGCCCATCACCCACGACGGATGCTTCAGCGCCTGCTCGACCGTGATGTCGGCGAATTGTTCGATCGATGTCTGCCGAAACGGCCCGCCCGATGCGGTCAGAATCAGTCGCCGCACCGACTCAGTTGGTCGACCGTCGAGGCATTGGAAAATCGCCGAGTGTTCGCTGTCCACCGGCAGCACGTTCACGCCATGTTTTCGTGCCTCGGCCATGACGATCTCGCCAGCCATGACGAGGATTTCCTTTGAGGCCACAGCTATGTGCTTACCAGCGCGAATCGCAGCGAGTGCCGGCTGCAAACCGGCCGTGCCAACGATGGCGATCAGCACGATGTCCGCGCTTGGCAATGTGGCCAGCTCGATCAAGCCCTCCTCGCCACAGGCCACGCGCACGCCGTCGAGTTGCGACCGCAGTCCCTCCGCCTTTTCCGGCGATCCGATCGAGACCAGTTCGGGCTGAAATTGTTTTGCCTGCTCCGCGAGCAATGCGTCGTTGCCGCCCGCAGCGAGGCCGACGAGGCGGATATCCTCCGGCAGATCCCCGGCCACCTTTGCGGTGCTGGTACCAATGGAACCGGTGCTGCCCAGTAGAACGACGTTCTTCATTACGAGTCGCTGCTAGTCATTGAACAAAACCAGGCGCAGGTAAAGGAACATCAGCGGCGCGTTGAAAAGCAGGCTGTCGAGCAGATCGAGGATGCCGCCGATGCCCGGAAAAAATGAACCGGAATCCTTCACGCCGGAGTCGCGCTTGAAAACCGACTCGACGAGGTCGCCCAGCACCGCGCCAACCGCCATCAACGGCCCCAGCACGGCAGCGTGCGCCAATGTCATGCCGCCGAGTTTTGTCGCGCCAAAGTAATGCGAAAACACCAGCGCCACGGCCGTGGACAATAGGATCGCTCCGGCAAAACCTTCCCACGTTTTCCCCGGGCTAACCTTTGGAATCATTTTGTGGCGACCGATCAGTGAACCAAGCGAGTAGGCCCCAATATCACTGCATTTGGTGACGAGAATGAAAAACAGGAGACAAACTCCGCCGTCGAACGCGTCCCCCTCCGATGTTGGGTAAAAGAAAATCTTTAAAACAAAACCGAGCAGCCACGAGACATAGAGAACTCCGAGTACCGTGTTGCCGTTCATCGAGAAACTCGGCGGAGCCGGATGCGCAAAGACTCGCCGGACCAAGACCACGATCAGGAACATGGCTAGAATCGCAATCTCCAACTCGGTGACCCCTGCAACGGTGGGGGCGGCCAGCCCGAACCATTTGGCGACCAAGCCGGAAAGATACAGGAACACCGCACCGAGCAACACCACCCCGCCGGCCAGGCCAAGCCACTTGAAACGAGGCAATTGGTTTTCCTTTACCATACCGTAAAACTCCAGCAGGCCAACGACGTTGAGCAGCATGACCAGCGCGCCGACCAGTACAACCGACAGGGTGCCTCCGCTGAGCAACCCATAAAAAACAACGCCGAGCAATACGGCCGTGCTGCCCAGCCGCCGCGTAAATACGGCTGCCTTTGAGTCGTTTTTTTTCGGAGAGGATTCGGGTTCGGACATCGGATGAGGCGAGGGTTTCAGTCGGCCGGCCCGGGGTCAAACTTTTCCGAACCGGCGATTGCGCCCGCCAAATTCCTCCAGTGCGGCGACGAATTCCGGCTCACCAAAGTCCGGCCAAAGCTGCTCGGTGACCACCAACTCGGCATAAGAAATCTGCCACAGCATGAAATTGCTGACCCGCATCTCGCCGCTGGTGCGGATCAACAGGTCTGGGTCCGGCGTTCCGGCGGTGTACAGATGATCCGCCACCGTCTGCTCGCCGATGGCCTCCGGAGCCAGTTCGCCGCGCTTGGCCTTGGCGGCGATAGCCCGGGCGGCGTCCACCAGCTCCGTGCGCCCACCGTAGCTCAGGGCGAGATGCAGCGTGGTGCCGCTATTTGTATCGAGCGAGGCGATGGTGGCATCGAGTTGCTCGCGCACAAATCCCGGCAGGCGATCCAGTTGCCCGATCGCCCGCAGCCGGACGTTGTTTTGATCCATCTCCGCCTGCTCTGTTTTCAGGTAGCGAGCGAGGAATTTCATCAGCGTCTCGACCTCCGCCTTGGGACGGTTCCAGTTCTCGACGGAAAAGGCGTACAGCGTGAGGTGCCGAATGCCCAGCCGCGAGGCACAGCGCAGCACGGCGCGCACCGACTCGGCGCCGCGACGGTGGCCCTCGACGCGGGGAAGACCGCGCGCGGCGGCCCAGCGGCCGTTGCCGTCCATGATGATGGCGACGTGCGCCGGGAGGGCGGCCCTGGCCTGTTCACTCAGTTCTGTCAATGCGCGGCTCATGCGCTTGGCCAAGCGGCGGCTACAGGGTGATGGTCTGCGCCCGGGCGGGGCCGACTGAGGCGTGGCTTAGGCGCGTGCCGGTCATCTTGGCCAAGGCCTTTGCGTAACGCCGTGCATTGGGCGGCAGCGTCTTCCAGTCGCGAATCCGGTCGGTCGGCACCTGCCAACCGGGGAACGTCTCGTAAACGGGGCGACACCGCGCCAACTGGCCAAGGTCGCTTGGCTGGTGGTCGATCTGTTTGCCGCCGAGCCGGTAGCCAACACACACCTTGATCGACGCAAGCGTGTCGAGCCCGTCCAGGTTGGTGAGCGCCAGGTCGGTGATACCATTGAGCCTGGCAGACTGCCGAACAGTCACGGCATCGAACCAGCCGCAGCGGCGTTCACGTCCGGTGGTGGCTCCGTACTCTCGGCCCATGCCGTGCAACAGGTCGCCGACGACGCGGTCCTCGGACGGCATCGGGCCTTCGCCGACACGGGTGGTGTACGCCTTGGCCACGCCGATCACGCGGTCGATCATCGTCGGCGGGATGCCGGAACCGGTGCACATACCGCCGGCGGTGGTGTTAGACGAGGTGACGTACGGGTAGGTCCCGTGGTCGATGTCGAGAAAGGTCCCCTGCGCGCCCTCGAACAGGATTCGTTTTTTCGCCGCCACCGCCTCGTGCAACTGCTGGACGGTGTTGGCCACGTACGGCCTGAGACGGCGCGTGGCCTTGAGGACATCCTCGATCGTGCGCTTGGCCGGGAGCGGCTTGGCATCAAGCGACCGGAGCAGGGCGTTGTTGTCCCGGACGGCCTGCTCGAGTTGTTCCTTAAATCGTTTCGCGTTGAGGATGCTGCCCAGCCGCAGGCCGCTGCGTGCGATCTTGTCGCCGTACGCCGGGCCGATGCCGCGCAGGGTGGTGCCGATCCTGCCACGGCCCTTGAGGGCCTCGCGCGCGGCGTCGAGCGCCTTGTGATACGGGAAAACCATGTGGGCGGCGTCACTGACATGCAGCCGACCGGCGGGATCAATCCCGTTCTGGATCAACCCGTCGATCTCCTCAAGCAAACCGATCGGATCGATGACCACGCCGTTGCCGA
>CAYWMH010000125.1:294-7085 GCA_964459315.1 uncultured Verrucomicrobiota bacterium | reverse complement strand
GACCCACGCACCGCGCTCCTGCATGCTGCAATACTCGAGCGAAGTGCGGGCGGTGTTCGTGACCACCCACGTCGGTTACGCCGAGGTGCCAGCGATGCTAACCACGGCCGCGATCCTCGACACCATTGAACTGGGCGCACAGGCCATAAGGCGCATTCGTGGCGGCGAACCCCGGATTGTTGTCCTTGGCCTGAACCCGCACGCCGGGGAAAACGGGCTGTTCGGTACGGAGGAACAGGCGACCATCATCCCGGCGATCGAGGCGGCGCGTAAGCTGGGCCTCAACGTCGAGGGGCCGGTTCCGCCTGACACCGCGTTCCTGCCGGCCAAGCGGTGCGAGACCGACCTGTTCGTCTGCATGTACCACGACCAGGGGCATATCCCGCTCAAGGCGCTTTGTTTTGACGAGGCGGTGAACACCACGCTTGGCCTGCCGATCGTCCGCACCTCGGTCGACCACGGCACCGCGCTCGATATAGCCGGCCTTGGCCAAGCGAACCCCGGCAGCCTGTTCGAAGCCGTCAAGCTGGCGGTGAAGTTCCTCTGATCTGGGGTTGACCTCGGGCGATTGCTGAGACCGCTGTGCGCGCTTGGCCAAGCGCGGGCATTGGTCCACGTGGATTCTCAAATAGTTTTCCGGCTGAGTCGTCGAATCAGGATTCGCTTGCAATAAGGGGTGTTCAGCCCAGAATGGCGGTTCATCAAAGGGTTGCCATGTTGAGTCCAAAAAATATTTCACGACGTTCGTTTTTGAAAGCCGGTGGCGCGACGATGTTGCTGCCCATGCTGCACTCGTCTCCCGCCGCCATGGCGGCCAAGCGCTTGGCCAAGCCGGACAAGAAACTGGTGATCATGTACATCCCGAACGGGATCGTGCGGCGGCAGTTTTTCCCGGGAGAGGACAAGGCGCAGCTGCCGGACTTCATCGGCGGGTTCAACGCCGACAAAACCAAGGAGCAGCGGCGATTCAAGAATGAGGCGGGCATTTACGACATCGAGTGGACGCCCACCATGCAGCCGCTCAAGGAACACGCCAAGGACGTCACGATGATCACCGGTCTCGATCGGACGTTCAAAAACGGGCAGGACGTACATGCGCAGGGTGCCTCCTGCTATCTCACCAGCCTCTCCCCGGTGCAGGCGGCGGAGCAGGGTATCCGCCACCCAAACGGCCGCAGTCTGGATCAGGTGATCGGCGACAAGGTCGGTTACAAGACCGTGCTCAACACACTCGAGATTAGCTGCAACGGTTTCCGCGCACCAAAGGAGCCGATTGAATTCGATAACATTTCGTGGTATGGCCCCGGCAAGATTGCCCCGTCGATCCGTGATCCGCGGGAGCTCTATAACCGTTTGTTTTCCAAGGACAGCCTCCGCGCACATGTGAACGACGTTACCGATCTCGTGCTCGCTGATGCCAAGGCCCTTTCGCGCAAACTTTCCAATGAGGACCGCGCGACGATGGACGAGTACATGACCATGGTCCGCAACGTAGAGGTGCGCATGGCCAAGCTCGAGAAGCTGCTGGCTGATGCCGATATCACCGTGCCCAAGGAGGAAATCCTGCCGCGCGGCGAATACATCCGGCTGCAGGCTGACTTGATGCTGCTAGGGTTCCAGATGGGTATCACGAATGTGTCCACCTTCATGATCGGGCCGGAGCGCTGGGACGCCACGCTGATGTACGAGGGCGTGTTTGACAAGCCGGTGCAGCACCACAACATGACCCATAACCAGAAGGGCAACGGCTACCTTGAGCTGGCAAAGATCGATACCTTCCACATGCAGCAGTACGCCTACATGATTCGCCGTATGAAGGAGATCAAGGAATCGGACGGCAGTTCCATGCTGGACAACTCACTGGTTACCTACGGCGCGGCTTTGGGCGATGGCTCCACTCACCAATATTACGACCTGCCAATGATCGTGGCCGGAGGTGCGCAGGGCCAGATCAGGCAGGGCCGGTTTATTAAGATGAAAAGCGGCACGCTCAATTCGAATCTTTGGCTCACCTTAGCCAATCTCATGGGTGTGGAGATGGACTCGTTTGCAGACAGCCATGGTGTGCTTTCTGATCTCTGGACCTGACGGTCATGTTTGCTCGATGGTTCATCCTTAGGGGCATTCTGCTCCTCGCATTCGCATGGCTGTCCGCGGCCTCGGTAGCGGATGATTTTCAGCAGAAACTCCAGCCGATCTTCGCCCGGCACTGCGTCAAGTGCCACGGCGGCGAGAAGGTGAAGGGCAAGGTCAACCTCAATGAGATTGCCAACGCCGGCCAACTTTTGGCCAAGCCGGAACTCATCAAGGAGATCATCGACGTTATCGACGCCGGCGACATGCCGCCCGAGGACGAACCACAACTCCAGCCGACTGACCGCAGCGAACTGCTCACCTCGCTGAAGGCGATGCTACATGATGCGGCCACGGGGCAGGCCGCCAAGCGTAACCCACCCCGCCGACTTAACCGGTTTCAATACAACAACGCGGTGCGAGACCTGTTCCAGCTCAACCGTGACGTGTTTGCGTTGTCGGAAAAGCTGATGACGCGCGAAACCATCTACCTCAACGCGCCGGAGATGCCCGAGCTCGTCAATGCCCGCTCGCTCGCGCTTCATCCCACCGGCGGCATGAGTGAGGTGAAGCCATTCCCGCAGGATCTACGCGCTTCGCATGGATTTGACAACCAAGCTGATCAACTGACGCTTTCGCCGCTGCTGCTCGATGCCTTTTTTCGCCTGAGCATCTCGATCGTCGAAAGCCCAGACTTCAACGAAGACAGCGTCGGAATCTGGAACAGATTTTTCAAGGCTCCGGCCGAGGGCGCCGATGTGCCGGCTGAGACGCGCAAGCGACTTGCCGGTTTTCTGCGGCTCGCTTTCCGCGGACCGGTTGAGCCAGGCACGATTAATCGCTACACCAACTACGCATTTGACAAGTTGAAGGAGGGAATGCCTTACACCGACACGATGAAGAAGCTCGCTTCCGCGGTTTTGTCTTCGCCGTTGTTTCTTTATCACTACCAGACAAGCGAACCGGAACAGCGCCCATTTGCTTTTGCCTCCAACCTCTCGTTTTTTCTTTGGGCCAGCAACCCGGACGCGGAGTTGCTTGATCTCGCAGAGAATGGTGAGTTGGCCAAGCCAGAAGTGCTGGAGAAAACCATCAGCCGCATGTTGACCGATCCTAAGGTTGAGCGTTTCCTCGACAGCTTCCCTTCGCAATGGATGCAACTGGAAAACATCCTCGCCGCCACGCCGGATCCCAAGCTGCACCGCTACTTTTCGTTGGACAAGCAGCACCCTGCCAGCCTGCAGATGCTTATTGAGCCGTTGCTGCTTTTCGATGCCGTGTTCGTCGATAACCGGCCGATCACCGAGCTGGTCATGCCGGCCTTCAGTTATCGTAGTGACTTCCTCAACGACTGGTACACCAGTGACCTGAAGCCACAACAGGTTGACCGGGAAAAAATAAAGGAGGAAAACAAGCCGATCGAGGCCAAGCGCCGGGCTGCCGAGGCGAAAATTCAGGCAGCCAAGACCGAGCTTGAGGACTACACCAAGTCCATCCCGGGGATCATCAAGGAAACCGCAGATTCACTTGACCTCGCGCCCGGCCAAGCGCGTTGGGAGGCCGCCCAGCTTGAGGCGCTTGCGAACAACGTGGCGCTGTCGCCGTGGCAACGCATCGGGCCATTCGGGGAGGGCGATCTCAAGAAGGCGCACGATCGGGCGTTCATCAACGAGACCGAGGTCGACCTAAAAAAGACCCACGGCAACCTGAAATGGGAACCTGCCGCGAACCTCGAGGATGGAAAACAACATCAATTGACCGGATCCAACTGCAGCACTTACCTCTTCCGCACCATCCACTCCGGGATCGAACAGGAGCGCGAACTGTCAATCGGCAGCGACGACAGTTTTAAGATTTGGATCAACGGAAAACTGGTCGCCGACAAATACATCTCCCGCGGGCTCGCACCGGATCAGGACAAGGTCAAGGTGCGCTTGGCCAAGGGCGAAAACAAATTGCTCTTCAAGGTCTCCAACGGCGGCGGCGGCTACGGGTTTTATTTCAAGACCGAGGCCATCCCGCTTCCCGGCGAGGTTGTCACCGCGATGAAAGTGGAGCCGGCCAAGCGCTCGGAGGAGCAACAAGCCACCCTGGCCAAGTACTACCGTACGCTGGCCGGTGAACTCGATCCGATCCGTAAGGAAGCCGAGGACAAGCGGCAGGACTTGGCCAAGCGCTTGAACCAAAAGCAGGATGCCCTGAACAAACTGCCCAAGCCCCGCAACCCGGATGATGTCCAGAACGAGATGAACCGACGATTTGATGACGAGATGCGCGGCAAGATGCGCGGCAACGAGTTTGTCCGCGTGGCGGCAAAGAACCCTCGGTACGGCGGCGTGATCACCAGCGCAGCCATGCTAAGCATGAATAACGGTACGCATCGCACCCACCCCATCGCGCGAGGGGCATGGGTCATCGAGGTCATCTTCAACGACCCACCGCCACCGCCGCCCAACGACGTGCCGCCGCTGAACGAGGACGCCGACGAGGAGCACCTCACCATCCGCGAAAAATTTGCCAGGCACCGCGAGAACCCGGACTGCGCCGGCTGCCATTCGCGGCTCGACCCGCTTGGCTTCGCGCTCGAAAACTTCGACATTACCGGGCGCTGGCGCGACAAGTACCCAAACGGCCGGTCCGTCGATGCTACCGGCACGCTGTTGCGCAAATACCCTTTCAAGGACGTGGTGAAATTCAAGGAATCGATTGTCACGGAGGACAAGCGCTTCGCCAAGGCGTTCACCGCGCACCTGTTGCGCTTCGCCCTCGCCCGTGAGCTGGCCCCGGCTGACACGCTGGCCGTCGACCAGATCGTTAGCCGTACCGAGGCAGATCAATTTCGGTTGAAGTCACTGATTGCCGAAGTCATCCGAAGCGACCGCTTCCAGCAGGCGGACTGAAGTTCATCTGCCACGAGAGACTTCGTCTCAGATTTTCAAATAATGAAGAACTCGTTCCATTCCACCCGAAGACAGTTTCTGAAAACCGGAACCGCTGTTGCCCTGGGTGCGCCGGCCATTATTACGTCGAGCGCGCTTGGCCAAGCGGGGAAGCTGGCACCGAGCGATCGCATCACCGTTGGCCTGATCGGGTGCGGTGCGCGGGGCGTTGGCGTGATTAAGTCATTTCTTAACGAGCCGTCCGTGCAGGTTGTCGCCGTTTGCGATCCGTACAAGCTGCATTACCGGGGACGTAAGGAAGGCCGCGCGCTTGGCCGTCAACCGACTGCGGAGGCGGTCGGGAAAAAGTACGGCACGAAACCGTGCGACACCTACGCTGACTACCGTCAACTCTGCGCCCGGAAGGATATCGATGCGGTGATCGTGGCGACACCGGATCATTGGCATGCGGTGCAGGCACTGGAGGCGCTGCGAAACGGGCAGGACGTTTACTGCGAAAAACCGGTCACCCACTTTTTCGCTGAAGGCCGGGCGCTGTATCGCGAGGTGGCCAAGCGGAAGGCGATTTTTCAGACCGGCTCGCAACAGCGCTCAACGGGCAACTTTCATCGGGCGGTAGAGTTGGTAGGCAACGGCCTCATCGGGAAGATGAAGGAGGTACAGGTCGGTTTGCCCAAGGGGCCTGCCGAGATTCGGGGTAACGCCACCAAGGAGGACCGTTCCAGCCGCGAGGATTACCAGCTCTGGACCGGCCCGGCACCGATGTTGCCGTACGTGCATGCGCGCCATCACCAGATGTGGCGCTTGCACCTGGCCTATGGCGGCGGGCAGTTGATGGACTGGATCGGCCACCACAACGACATCGCCCACTGGGCGCTGGGCGAGGATCAGGGCGGCCCCACGCGGGTTGAGGCGAAGAATTTCAACTGGAGCCCGGTATCGGTGTACAAGGCACCCGTGACCTACGAGGTGCACTGCGAATACGCCGGTGGCATCCGGAGCAGCATCGGCACGCACAACACCATGGGGGCGCGCTTCATCGGCGAGGACGGCTGGGTGTACGTCAACCGGGGCAAGCTCGATGCCTCCAACCGCGACTGGCTCAAACCCGGGTTCGTGCCGGGCGAGTTCAAGGCGTACAAGTCGACGAACCACGTCCGCAACTTTCTCGACTGCGTCAAGAGCCGCAGGCCGGCGATTTGCCCGGCGGAGACGGCGCATCGCTCCATCACCCCAGGTCACTTGGGCTACGTTTCGAACGCGCTTGGCCGAGCTCTGGAATGGAATCCGAAAAACGAGCAGATTGTCGGCGACACTGAAGCCAACGCACTGCTAAACAAAATGCACCATCGCAAGCCGTGGACGCTCGGATGAGCATAGAGGCAAAACCGATCACCCCACTTGGCCAACATGAGTACGGAGGAGAGCCGTTTCCGCTGGTGTTAAATGTCCCGGCGAAAAGCCTCGGGGAAGCCTGCGAATGGGCGGGCGAACACGCAGCCGAACTGGACGCCCAAGCCGCTGCGCACGGAGCGGTTTTGTTGCGCGAGTTGCCCTTGGCCAAGCCGGGGGATTTTGACGCGGTCGTCAGCGCGTTTGATTACCCGAACTTTTCCTACGACGATTCGCTCTCCAACGCCTATCGCATCAACTTCACACCGCGAGTTTTTTCCGCCAACGAGGCGCCGGCGGATATCACCATTTTTCTGCACCACGAATTGGCGCAAACGCCAGTTTACCCGGGCAAGCTGTTTTTCTTCTGCCAAACAGCGCCCGACGAGGGCGGCGCTACGCCGATTTGCCGCTCCGATGTCCTGT
>CAYWMH010000125.1:0-278 GCA_964459315.1 uncultured Verrucomicrobiota bacterium | reverse complement strand
GGCCAAGCTAGGTTACTTGTGGGAATGGCAGGTCAACGGCGACCTCCGCGCCACCACGCCGGTGCTCCCTGCCGTGCGCGATCTCGGCGACGGGCGAGCCAGTTTTTTCAACCAGCTCATCGCAGCCTACAAAGGCTGGAGAGACATCCGCAACGACCCGGCCAAGGCGGTCACCTTCGGCGACGGCACTCCGCTTGACCCCGCAGACATTGCCGCCGCCAGCGCCATGGCCGACGAGTTGACATTCGCCATCCCTTGGCGAAACGGCGATATCGCGT
>CAYWMH010000124.1:0-7090 GCA_964459315.1 uncultured Verrucomicrobiota bacterium | reverse complement strand
GGCAACTGCTACTTGCTTTGAGACTAAGATAAGTTTGAATAAAAGTAGCAAACAAAAAGCATTTTCATGCTTTAAATGTCTGTTTTTCAGTGATTTGGATCCTAAGATTCTTACTACAAGTAAATATTTAATAAAAAAATCAACACCATTGATAGTAGAAATTTCTTTAAATTGTAATTCCAGCTACGGAGATTGATCCAAAATCAAGCCACCTTTAAACTCTGTGCGGATGGCTAAGGGGAAAAACAAATCCACGAAATCGAACAAAGACCCTCAAAACCGGGCCGTTGGACAATCCCGGCGTGGCTCCAGCATAGTTATCGTAGTGGTTGCCGTGATCGTGACAGGCGTTGTTTTTTGGGCAAACAAATCGAAGACCAAAGACAAGGTGGACCTTTCGAAGGCAGAGAGCCCGAAGATTGAGAGCAACAGCGTGCCATGGGAGCCGGAGGAGGAATCGAAGGTTTTCCCAAAATACGCAGGCTCCGAGAGCTGTCGCCAATGCCATGCGGATCAATTCGGCCTGTGGCAGGGGTCGCACCATCAACTGGCCGAACGACTCCCCGAGCCGGCAATGGATGGAGGGGCGTTCGAGCCGAAGCGTGAATTCAAACACCCGGCGGTGACCTCGGAAATGCATGCCGAGGGCGGTCGATTTCACATCACCACAACAGGGTTGTCCGGCAAGCGGGAGGCGTTTGAAGTGAAGCGGGTCATCGGCGAGACGCCGCTGCGGCAATACCTTGTGCAGTTCCCGCGAGGTCTGCTGCAGGCGGTCGACCTGTCGCACGATCCCCAAAACGATGAATGGTTCAATGTCTTTGGCGACGAGGAGCGACAACCCGGTGAGTGGGGGCACTGGACCGGGCGCGGCATGAACTGGAACACCCAGTGCGCCTCCTGCCACAACACGCGCCTGCGAAAGAACCACGACGAAACGACCGACTCGTACCAGACCACGATGGCGGAGCGGAGCGTCGGGTGCGAGGCGTGCCACGGGCCGATGAAGGCGCACGTCGACTGGCGGCTACAGCACCCCGACAGTACCGCGCCGGACCCGACGTTGCGCCGGCTCGACAACGCTCAATGGCTCGCGGCCTGCGGCGCCTGCCACTCGCGCCGTACGGAGTTGACGGGCGATTTCCAGCCGGGCGACCGGTACCTCGACCACTTCTCGCACGTCATCCCGGACGAGACGGACATCTACTATGCCGACGGCCAGGTCCGCGGGGAGAATTATGTGCTAACCTCGTTCCTCAGCAGCAAGATGCACCACGCCGGCGTGCGCTGCGTCGACTGCCATGAGCCGCATACCGGCAAGACCCTGCAGGCGGGCAATGCGCTCTGCATGCGCTGCCACACCGGCACGTACCCCAACAGCCCCAAGATTGATCCGCCCACGCACACGCATCACGCGCTCAACGGCCCGGGCGGCCAATGCGTAAACTGCCACATGCCGGAGACGACCTATATGCAGCGCGATCCCCGTCGCGACCACGGGTTCACCATCCCCGACCCGCTGCTGACAAAGGAACACGGCATCCCGAACGCCTGCAACCGTTGTCACGCCGACAAGGACACCGACTGGGCGCTCGCGGCGGTCGAGAAATGGTACGGCCCGCGAATGAACCGGCCGTCGCGGCAACGCGCACGCACGATCGCCAAGGCCCGGGAGGGCACGGACAATTCCCGCGACGACCTGCTGCGCTTGCTGCGCGAGGAAGCAACGCCGTTCTGGAAGGCGGTCGCCACCGAGTTGATCCATCCGTGGGCAGGCGATCCCGAGATTGCCAACGCCCTGCTCGGCAATCTCGCCAGTACCAACGCCCTGCTCCGAGGCACGTCCGCTCGCGCGCTGGACCCGCTCGCGCGACGGGGCGATACCCGGGTCGACTCCGAGCTCGGCCGACTGCTGGACGACCCAGTGCGCAAGGTGCGCGTCGACGCGGCCTGGGTTTTGCGGGACCGGGTGGATCCGCGAACAACAGCCGGAGGCGACCTCGTCCGGATGCTTGACTACAACGTCGACATGCCAACCGGCGCGTTGCAGAAGGGACTGTACCACCTCGACCGAAACGAGGCCGAGCCGGCAGAACGATACTTCCGACGAGCAATCGAACTGGACGCCCACTCAGCGCCGTTGCGGCATGAGTATGCCATCGCGCTCAGCATGATGGGCCGTCCCCGCGACGCGATCGCCGCGCTACAGGAGGCGATCCGGCTCGACCCACGCGAGGCGGAGTACCATTACAAGCTGGCCCTTGGCTGGAACGAGACAGGCAACCTCGCGAAGACTGTCAGCGCGCTCGTACGGGCTGTGCAACTTAATCCGCGGCACGCGCGGGCATGGTACAATCTGGGCCTGGCCCGGAACGGCATGAACCAGGCGGAGGCGGCGCTCGCCGCGCTGTTGAAGGCGGAAACCGTCAACCCAAACGATCCCGACCCGCCGTACGCCCGGGCGACGATCCTCCGGCGGTTGCGTCGCATCCCGGAGGCAATCGAGGCGGCACAGCGCACGCTCGAGATCCAGCCGGGCCACCCCTCCGCCCTCGCCCTCCTGCGGGAGTTCGGGTTGTGATGATTCGGTGCTCGGTTCCCGGATTTACAAATCTGTGAAATCCGCATCTGAATAAAGCACTCGATTTTCATCGGCCTCCAAAGCGGCGCGGAGAGTCGCACTCCACGACGCTCCTGCGACGCCCCACCCCGCTTGGCCAAGCGCACTGCTCACTGCTTCAGGAACGCGATCAGGTTGGCCAGTTCCTGTCGGGTCATGGTTTTTTCCAGCTCGTTCGGCATGAGTGAGAGCGGGCTGGCCCGGATCGTTTTCACGTTCGCCCGAGCGATGGTCTTGTCCAGGCCAAGCGGAAGCTTGAGCGTGAGTTGGGCGGGCGTGTCGGCGGCCAGCAACCCGGCGAACGTCTGCCCGTCGTTCGTCTCCACCTCATACAGCGTATTGCCGCCGACCACCTCGTGGTTGGGCACCACGATGTGCAGTAGCAGCGTCTCCGCCGGTTGGTTGCGCAGGCCGGTCAGGTCCGGGCCGACCGCATACCCGCCGGTGCCGTGCGTGTGACAGAGGGCGCAGGCCCGGCGGTACACCGCCGCCCCGGCCGTCGCGTCGGCCGCGATCTCCAACACCGGCTTGAGCGACTCGTAGGTTTTCATCCGGTCGCCGCCGGCCTGTTGGGCAAACTGTTTTTTGGCGCGCGCGCCGACCGCCTTGCTGCGCTCCAGCGCGGCCCGTCGCGCTGGGGAGAGGGCGTGCACCGGCACGACGCCCGACTCCAGCGCGGCCATGAGTGCCGGGTGATGCGCGGGCCGACCAAGCAGCAGGCCAAGCACAGCCTCTCGCAGCGCAGGTGCGTGGCCGTCCCAGCGCGGCTTGGCCAGTAGCGCCCCCGCCACGGCGGCCTCCTCGAATTGGCCCAGCGCGGCCACGGCCGCCAGTCGCACCGCCACCGGCTGGCCCGGCGCGAGCAACGGCAGCAACGTTTCCTTTTCCGCCGCACACCGGGAGTGGCCCAGCAGCGCGAGGGCGGCCAGCCGCCCCGCCCCGGCGCCTTCCCGCGTCACCGCCCGCGACCGTGCCGCCGCGAAGATCCCCTCCACATTGGCCCGCGCCCGGGGATGGCCCTTGGCCAACGCGGTGAGGCTGGCAGTGGAACCGTCAATGAGGCCGTCGAGCAGCGCGGTCCGCTCGTGGACGCCCCAGGCGGAGTCGCTGCCCAAGTGCCGGGCGATGACGCCGGCAGTCTCCTGCGATGAACCTGTTTTTGCGATGACCTGGCCCAGCGCAGACAACGCCGGGGCGAGGCCAGGCCGCTTGCCCAAGCCCGGGGCCGCAAGTGCGTCGAGCAACCTGGCCGGCCGGTCACCCAGCGAGGTGAGCACGGCTGCGCGGGTCCATTTATCGCCGGACCCGAGTGCCAAAACGTGCGCGAGGAGGGCGATTTTTTTCGCGCCTCGCGCTTGGCCAAGTTGCAGCGCGGCCTGGAAACGAAGACGCGCATCGTCCGAGCGGGCCAGTTGCTTCAGCCGTGCCATCGGCGGTGCCTGGCCAAGCCGGCCCTGACTGAGCCGCAGCGTCTTGAGCGCGGCCGACTGTGCCTCGGCGGTTGGTTTTTCAGTGGCATCGCCCGGCAGCACCACGCGCCAGATCCGGCCCGCGTCGCTCCCGGCGCGAAACGGCAGTTTGCCCCGGATCGGCTCCGGTAGATAGCGGGGATGATCGATGTATTGGCGCACCATGTCGCAGACGTACAATGCGCCGGCGGGACCGGGCGTGATGTTCACTGGACGAAACCATTGATCCGGCGAGGCCAGGAAATCACGCCCCGGCGTCGGGTGCCCGGAACGGAATGTCGCCCCACTCGGGTGGAGCACCTGGCGCTGCACGAGGTTTTGCGCCGGCTCGCAGATGAACGCGCTGCGGCCACGGATGCAGATGCCGCTCGCGCTGGTGTAGGTGCCGGAATGCTGCTGGTTGATCAGGCCCGGGATGTAGGTGGCCGCCGTGGTGTCGGGACTGAGCGGGTAGACCGGCGCGGCGGGGGGCACGACGTTCTCGACAGTGTCGGCAAACGCGACGTGCGGGTTCCGCCGCAGGACGGCCGGCGAGAGGACGACGTGCATGAGCGGGTTGCGGTTGCTGGAGACGAAGCGATGGCCCAGCGCGTCAAAACATTGGCCAAACTGCCCGGCACTGGCGAGCGGCTCGTACACAAACGTCTCCAGGTGGAAGCGCCCATCCTGCCGCTTGGCGGCCACGGCGGGGCGCTTGGGGTGCAGCGGACTGGTGACGGTGGCGTCGGCGAGGCCGCTCGTGACATAGACCCAGCCGTCCGGCCCCAGCACCGGGGCGGCCACGCGGAGTTGCTCACTGCTGTTCCCGGTGCCAAAGCCGGTCAGGACAATCTGCCGCACGTCGGCCCGCCCGTCGCCGGTCGTGTCCTTCAGGAACCAGATGTCTGGCGCGCAGGTGACAAACACCCCGCCATCCCACAGCAGGATGCCGTTGGGAAACGTGAAGCCATCGGCAAAGGTCGTGCGCCGGTCGAACCGTCCGTCCCGGTCGGCGTCCTCGAGCAGCGCCACCGTGCCGAGTTTGGTCGAACGCTCGCCCTGCTGCGGATAGCCGCGCGACTCGACGACGTACATCCGGCCCGGTCCGTCGAGGCACAGCGCCACCGGATCCCGCACCAGCGGCTCGGCGGCGGCCAGTTCCACCCGAACCCCCGGTTCCACCTCGAACGCCTCCAGCGCCTCTGCCGGCGAAAGCGGCCCAGCCAACAACGGGACCGGCAGCAGAGCGGCGCTCAGGACGTATCGGGTCATGGCAGCTTGGCAGGACAAAGATGAGCGTGGATGGGTCGTCCACCCGGCACGGTTCCCTTGCCTGCATCAGGTCTGTTTCCACTCGCCCCGGCCGGGCCGGTTCGCAAGATCGTTGCCGAGCATCCGGTTGCAGCCGTAGGTGTTGGGGTTCCAGAGTAGTTCCTGCCGTGCCTGATAGCCGATGTTGGCGATGCTGCAGAGCATGGATGTGTGTGCGCCGTAGGACACGTCGGCCACCGGTTTTTTGCGGGAGCGAATACAGTCGATCCAGTTGCGGCGGTGGCTGTTGCCAATCTCCGGCAATCGCCACGCATCCTTGCCAAACGGCGAGGTGATGGCCGTCTTCGGGTTGGAGTCAATGCCTCTTCGATCGACATAGATCGTGCCCTCGCTGCCGTAAAAGACGCAGTCGTTGAACTGGTCCCCGGTGGATTCGTGAACAAATTCGACGCCGTTCTCATAGATCATCCGAAGGCCACTGTTGCCTTCCTTCGGTGGGATGACTTTGCTGGGGATTGTTTCATCGAGATCCATCGCCCACTTGGCGATATCGAAGTGGTGTGCGCCCATGTCGCTGAGGCCACCGCCGGCGTACTCGCGGTAACGCCGCCATTGCGGGAAGTGCTTGTGCATGTCGATCGGGCAGAGAATCTTGTTGAAGCCTCGCTCAGGAGCCGGCCCCAGCCACATCTCCCAGTCGATCCCGTCCGGCTTGTTCTCAGTTGGCAGATCACAGGGAACCGCCGGTGCGCCGACGCCTATCTTCACCTTTTTAACCTCGCCGATTCGGCCATTGCGCACGCACTCGACCGCCTGCCGGAATTTCCCGCCGTACTCGGTGCGCTGCTGGCTGCCAACCTGAAAGACGATGTTGTTTCGCCGGGCGGCCTTGAGTGTCTCGCGCGCGGCACGCACGGTGACGGTCAGCGGTTTTTCACAGTAGACATCCTTCTTGGCGTCCGCCGCCATGATGGCCGGCATCGCGTGCCAATGATCGGGCGTACCGATGACGACTGCATCCACGGACTTGTCGTTGAGGATGTCTCGGAAATCGACGTAAGCCTTGCAGCCGTGTTTCTCACCGTATCGGCCGGCGACACGCTTGACGGCCTCGTCCAGCCGCACCCTGGCCACCTCTGCGATGGAGGCAACCTGACAGTCCGCTTGGCCAAGAAAAAAGTTCAGGTGGCTCGAGTTCATGCGGCCAAAGCCGATGAAACCAAGGTTGATCCGTTCGCTTGGCTTATTCGCCCAGGCGCTGGACGAAATGATGTTGGGGGCAACGACCGTTGTTGCGGCGGTCGATCGAAGGAATTGACGGCGTGATAAATTCATCATTCAGGTGGCTCGGGGATTGGACGCCTTCCGTTAACAGGAGTCAAGATTCCGTTATGACACGGAAAACGGAAAGAAGACTCGATATTTGGCATGGGACATACTAAACTAGA
The DNA here is from genome assembly GCA_964459315.1 of uncultured Verrucomicrobiota bacterium. Taxonomy (GTDB): domain Bacteria; phylum Verrucomicrobiota; class Verrucomicrobiia; order Limisphaerales; family UBA1096; genus UBA1096. The sequence continues at coordinate 302 of CAYWMH010000124.1, read as the reverse complement.
AGCCTGCGTATTCAGCGCGGCACCTCATGAAAGCATTGGTCAAAAAAGAACCCAAGGAAGGGCTCGACCTTGAATCGGTTCCCGAGCCCAAGACAAGGCCAAGTGACGTCCTCATCAAAGTCAGCCACACCGGCATTTGCGGCACGGACCTGCACATTTACAAGTGGGACGACTGGGCGCGCAAGACGGTGCCGGTGTCACTGGTGGTGGGGCACGAGTTCGTGGGCAAGATCGTGGAAATCGGCGAGGACGTGAAGGATTTCAGCGTGGGCGAAATCGTCAGCGGCGAGGGGCACGTGGTG
>CAYWMH010000123.1:0-7144 GCA_964459315.1 uncultured Verrucomicrobiota bacterium | reverse complement strand
GAATCGCCGTGACGACGCCAGGGTTCTGCGCCGTGACGCACGTCACCACACTGGCGCCATGCACCCCGAGTTTGGCCAGCGTCCGCAGATCCGCCTGCAGCCCTGCGCCGCCACAGCTGTCCGAGCCAGCGATCGCGAGCGCCGCGGGTTGAACCGGCCGCGCCGCCATCAGATCGTCAGCCCCAACTGGACAATCATCGCTATCGCCGCTTCACGCAGTTCGATGCCGTATGAGAACAGAGACAGGTACATTTACGTCCGCCGGATGAGTTTGCTCCAAGAGAAGGTTTTCGTCGAATCACCCAAGGTGGCCCCTAAAAAGGCCCACCGTAAACCCCACGGTTATGCAGCCAACTCAAAAACCGCTTTTCAAAGGATTCGGCCTGATCTTACATACAAAAAATGAGCTTGCCATGGAGGGATGGATTTGAGATCGTTTCTGGCCTTTTTGTGGAAAAAGGATTGTTTTGAAAGCTGAATTAAGTGCAAAAGCGTTGAAATTGGTTGGCAATCCCAACGTGCTGATCAATCTGATCTCGCGGCGGGTACGCCAGTTAAGCTCCGGCGGCAACCGGCCCCTGATCATGGAAACTGCCGGATTGAGCACCGCCGAAATTGCCCTGACTGAAATTATCGAGGGCAAGATGGAGTGGGAGACGGATCTTCCGAAACCCAAGCGAAAGAGCCGCCGCCGCGCCCGCAAGGCCTGATCGCGCCACAACGACTTGACATCAGCCAGGGGCCAAGCGCCTCTGGCTGTTTTTGTTGATGAAAACCATCCTCACCAACTCGAAGGCCCGCCACGAGTACCACATCGAGGAGACGTACGAGGCGGGCATCGTCTTGGCCGGCACCGAGGTCAAGTCGCTCCGGGCCGGCAAGGGGCAGATCCGCGACGCGTTCGCGCGGGTGGAGAACGACGAGGTGTGGCTGTACAACGCACACATCGCCGAGTACTCGCACGGCAACACCGCCAACCACGAACCGAAGGCCCCGCGCAAGCTGCTTCTGCACCGCCGTGAAATCCAGAAACTGTTCAGCATCACAGCCGTCAAGGGCAAGGCGCTCATCCCGCTGTCGCTATACTGGAAACATGGCAAGGTGAAGGTTCAGCTCGCCGTCGGGCACGGCAAGGGTGCTGCCGACAAGCGCGAGACGCTCAAGAAACGGGACAGCGACCGCGAACTGCGGCAAACCCTGATGCGCCGCCGCTGATCCGCTTGGCCAAGCTCACGCCTTCTCGACGCTCACCCAGGCGTTGTAGTCGGGGACGCCGCCCCGGGCATCGACGCGACCGCGCCGTATGATCACATTGCCCTCCGGCCAATGGATCTGCAGATTGCCGGTGGCGATCGGCGCAATGAGCACCCGCCCGTCAAATTGGCCGAGGTCGTTTTTCAGCAGCACGCGGTCGCCGTTGGCCAGGCCCAGTTCGCCGGCATCGTCGCCACTCATCAGCACCGAGTCTCGATCAGCGCCGTTAATCGGGTCGCGCTCGCCGTAGATGAGCGAGTTGAACTGTTTGCCGCGCCTCGTGCTGGCAAAGAACTTGCCCTTCTCCAGCCGCAACGGCGGCAGCTTGACCGGAATGAAATGAGCCTGGCCATCAGCCGTGGCGAAGCTTCCATCGGCGCACAGGTGCGGCCCACCGTACTGGAAGGCGTCGTGCGTTTCCCGCAGATGCTGCACGCCATCGTAAAAGGGAACCACGCTGGCGATCTCCTCGCGCACTTTCCAGCCATCTTCGCAGCCGAGTTTGTCGGCCTCGGCAGGGCGGGCAGCTCGAGCCATCTCGAGCAGGATTTTCCACTCGGCCCGGGCCTCGCCGACCTGCCGCGGGATCTCCGGGCTGAAGGCCACCCGACGCTCGGTCGTTGTCTCAACGCCACCATCGTCCTGCTCGTAACGCGTCTTGGCCGGCAGCAGCAGCACGCCGTCCGCGCCCGGCTCAACAAGCATCTGGTCGGTTAAAACGATGTCCTGATGTACGCGCAGCGGCACATTGGCCAGGGCCTCGGCGACATAACCCGGCTCCGGCAGGGTTCGCAGGAAATTACCGCCGAGGCAGTAGAACAAATCCAACTCCCCAGCGTGCGCGGCGTCGATCATTTCGGTGGTCGTGATGCCGGGCGAGTCGGGCACGTCGAAGCCGTACTGCTTGGCCAAGCGCTTTGCGTTATCGGGGTTGATTGGCACGCCGCCGGGGAACACGCTGGAGTAGGCACCCATCTCCGCGCCGCCCTGCACCGACGAGTGGCCGCGGATCGGCATCAGCCCGTTTTTGTCTCGGCCAACGTAGCCGCGCAACAGGCCAAGGTTCAGGATCATCTGCACGCCATCCGCGCCCCACGGATGTTGCGTGATACCCATACTCCAGACGAGCACCGCGTTTTTTGCATCACGAATCAGCCCGGCGAATTCCCGGATCGAGTCGCGGCCCAGGCCGGACTGCCGCTCGATGTCGTCCCATACAACTTGCTCCGCCGCGGCGCGCAGTTTCTCCACGTCGACCGTGTGCTGCTCGATGAAGGCGTCGTTCAGCCAGCCTTCCGCAAACAGAATCTTGATGACGCCGAACAGGAACGCGATGTCGCCGCCCTGCGAAACCGGGAACCAGTAGTCGGTGAGGTCGGAGCCAAACAGCGCGCTGTCGGCGGAGGACGGCACCCAGTACCGCTCCATGCCCGGCTCGTTGTACGGGTTGACCAGCGCGATCTTTGTGCCGAGCTTCTTGGCCTCGTGCAGGTACTTGGTCATCACCGGCTGGTCGTTGGCCGGGTTTGAACCGAAGAACACGATCAGGTCTGTGCCGTACAAATCCTTGTAGCCGCAGGTGGTCGCCGCGACGCCGATCGCCGCCTTCATCGCCGCGGTCGACGGCGAGTGACAGAGCCGCGCAGCGTTCTCGACGTTGTTCGTGCCGAGGAACCGCGCCACCTTTTGCGCGACGTAATACACCTCGTTGGTCACGCCGCGCGAGGTCACGAAAAAAGCCAGCCGCTTGGGATCGATGTCGCGGAGTTTGTCGGCGAGCAGCGCGTACGCCTCGTCCCATGAGATGCGGGAAAATCCCCGTTCACCCTTGCGGCGCAACAACGGGCAGGGCAGGCGGCCAAGCTTGCGCAGCTCGGCGTTGGAGCGCTTGGCCAAGCCGTCGACATCCTCGATCAAAGCCGGGGCAAAGGCAGGCATCGTGTTGAGCCGCAGCAGGTTAAGCCGCGTCATGCAGAGGTGCACGCCATCGATCGTCCAGTCATGCAGGCCGGCGACACCGAGCGCGCAGCCGTCACACACGCCCTTGCTGAGCACCTTCCACGCGTAGCCAAGGTTGTCCCGGTTTTCCCAGGCCACCTTGAGCATGTCGCGAAAATGCTTCGGTTTGGTCAAGCCAACGCCAAACGGAGACAGGCGCTTGAGCTTGTCGACTCCGGTTTTTTGGAGCTGGTGTGATTGCACGGCGAAAATGATTCTATCGTGCGCGCAGTGTGCAGAAGCAGTCGGCCCGAGTCGAGGTCGCAGCCACCCTGCCAAGCGACCGGCTAAAACGCCCGGGCCTCATCATCGAAACCGATGATGTAGGCATCGGCTGAACGGCCACGATCGATGAACAGGTAGATCAGCTTCACGTCGATGCCCTCCAACTCTGCCAGTTGTTCTCCGCTGATGCCCTCTTCCTTGGACGGTTCGAAAATGAACTCCTCCCAAAAATTATGATGCCCGGGTGCGTAGGTCTGGGAGTACCAACCCTTCAACGAAATCGGCTCCTCGGTAATGCCCGTTATTACGGTTTCCTTCCATGCCTTGAGCGGGGCCGTGTAGCCTGCGGTTGGTCCGGTCGGAGCCGGCGGCCAATAAAATTCGACCTCGATTTTTTTACCTCCCTTGCCCTTGGCCAAGCGCTCCTGAAGTAGATCGTCGGTGGTGATTTCTTCGTCTGGATCAAAACCTTCGAGTCCAATCTCATCGGTACGAATTTTTTTCTTCTTTAAACCTTCGCCGCCGAAGGCCTGCTGCTGGTAATCGGTTCTCGACTTTTTGTAGTTCGCTTCCAGGCGCCAATCCAGTTCGTCAGCGAAGATGATGGGCGACTTGCGATCCGGCATCCAACGCGGAATGCCGACGGAAAGCTTGTACTTCACCGTCTCGCCATCGCGCGTTTCTGCCCATTGGTCCACCAGGTAAGTCACGTTGTTCTGCGTGGCGGTGCTGAATCGATGGTTGTCCCAGTCCGTAATGCCGTTCTCCTTGACAACGGTTTCTCCGCCGATCACGCGCGTCCAAGCGGCAGTGTCCACGATGGAGTTTTTCCTTCCAGCTGCATTCAGGAGACGACTCATTGCACGAACTTCCCACAAGGATTTGAGCCGATGCCGTCCGAACACGCTCCCGCCGTGTTCCCCCTGAAACAGGCGCAACATTGTCCGGCCACCCGCAAGCACAGGGGTTGGATTCTTCAACTCCGGCGGTTGGGGCAGCTCCCGCACCTGCTTGACGATCAACTTCCCCGGCTCGATTTTCTTGTACTCAAAATCGAGCGTGTATTTTTCGCGGTCGACAGCGTAGCGCGAAAAACCGGAGGCCACTTTTTCGAGCAACTGTTGAAGTGACTCGTAGTCGCTTTTCCACTTCATCACATGATCCCGCCCAACCTGCAGCAAACTGGACCGGCTCTCGAAGGTGGCTCGACGGCTGGTGGTGCCGCTGGAGGATCGATAACCGGAAACACTCACCAGCTCAGGCACGGCAGTCGTGTCCGGGTTCGCCACGCTCGTGGCACCGACCTGTGTCGAGAAGCTGCTCCACATATTGAATGAGTTGCCGGTGTATTTATTAAAAGTCGACACTGCCACGCCGTTGGCCAGCTCGATCTCGTCCGGGAACGAGTGATGCACGAGGATCGCCATGCCTGCGGCAGCCTCGTCCACGCCGAAACGCCGCCGCTCGAGGTAGGCGTTGTCGTTGTAGAAGCTGGCATACACACGCTTGATCGCACGGAACACGCCCCGTTCCTTCGGCTTCGTGTTGTCGCAGGCACACGGGCCGGCGGTGTCATCATCCAGGTCATCCAGCAGGCAGCCGCTGTAGCTGTCGTACAGGCCCGCACCGGTGAAGTGGCGGCTGTCCTCCAGGTTGGTCGAGCTGCGGAAACGGATTTTTTTCGCGCGATCGAACGGCGACAGCGCGGCGACGATCGCCTGTCGCTGGCTCTCAACAAACTCACCACCGCGGATCAACTTGCGGATCCCCTTCAACGCGTCCGCCAGGTCAGCGGGCAGGCCGGACTCGTGCGCCTTGGCCAAGCGCGCGTCGATTTCCTCCCTCAATGTTTTGCCGTTGGCCAAGCGCTGGGCCAGGAACTCGTCCCACAGGTCGAACGTGATCGCGAGGGCCGGTTCAGGCGAGTTTTTCGGGATGTACTTTCGCAGCAGACTGAACTTGGCCGCCTTGCCTCCAACGAGTTTCGTGTCGTTTGGCTTGATCGATTTCATCGGCAGGGTGTAGGCGCCCACATTTTGCTTGGCCGCGAACTCGAGTTCGGGCGGCGTCTTGAGCTTGGCCAACGCGTCGCGAAACGAGGTCGGCAACTCCGGCTCGAGCGCCACCAGCGTCGCCGTGGCGCCTGAACTGTTGATTCCCCAGCCCTCCGTGAGGCGTATCATCACCTCGCGTCCCGCGAGCCCAAGCAGCTCGGCCCGCGTCGACGCGTTGGCCTCGTAGTAGAACGGCACGCCAAAATTCTTCGCCAGGATCGCGACGTGCGAGTTGGGGGTCGACGGGTTCAGCGCGACGATGCCGGCGACGCGCGGCACCTCCGCCGGCACGTGGTCGGTCAGCAGAATGTCGCCGCTCGTCAGCTCGCCGGCCCGGTAGGCCGCCGCGATCTCGTCGCCCTTGACGAACACCAGCCGGCCCATCGCCCAGCCGTACGAGTAAATGGCGTCCGAGCCGGTTTCCCACCGCTGCGCCGAGACGACCGGCACGTCGTGCCGGGCAAGAATCTCGGCCACCGCGCCACTGGCATCCGCCTGCTCGTAGGTCGGCATGTACAACCCGCGCAGCGTCTCCGGCTTGTCGATCGCTCCATCGACCAGGCGCCAGATAAAACTCACCATCGGCGCGGGAAACTTGTCCTGTCCAACGAGCTGGATGGCGTACTCGCTCTGTTTCTCCGAAAACAAAACCGCGCCCATCACGGCGCGGCGTCCGGCGTGATACAGTGTCGCCGCGTCGAATTCCATGTACGTCATTCCGCCAAAGCCCGGCACGTGCTTGGTGCCGAAGTCGTAGTGAAACTTCAGCCGGTTGCCGTTCTGGAAATAGACGGTCGAGAGGTCATCCATCAGCACGGTGAATTTCACCCACTGCGTCCCCTTGGGCTTCTTCGTGCCGGGTGGCACCCACCCGCCCCCATCGGCCGCCTTGAACTCGACAAGGAAATTGTCGCTCGGCAGGCTGAGGCTGGTTTTCCAGTTGGCCGATGCGCTTAGCCTGGGCGGCTTGGTCTCGAGCAACTGGAAAAAACGGTTGCCGCGCCCCGATGCCTCGCTGTAGCCAAGCGACGTCTCCGCCGTGGCGGCGACCGGAAACCAGCGGTTCAAGTCATCGGAAAACAGCAGCGCCCCAACCCGCCCCTGGCCAACGCCGGTGGCCTCGACCACCGCCTCGCCGGGCGCTTGGCCAGGCCGCACGCTCAACTCGGACGCCTTGGCCAAGCCGGCAAGGACGGCCAAGCCAACCCCGGCAACTACGAATCGTGAACAGTTAATGCCATTCATTACTTTAAATTCCATGCTAAAAGTAGCATTCCTTAAAAACGTGTCCCCCGATTAATTTTCAGTGTTTGGCAACTTCCAGCCGGGAGCGATCTCGGCATCGAGCGGGGTGGTCTCGCCACCGTTCGCCAGGCGCAGGTGAGCGGCCATGCCGACCATCGCCGCGTTGTCAGTGCAGAGCGCTGGATTGGCCAGGCGCAATGCAAAACCGTTCCGTTCGCACGCTGCACCCAGCGCCGCCCGAAGCCCGCTATTGCAGGTCACGCCGCCCGAGGCGGTGACGGCGTTCACGCCCATTTTTTTCGCTGCGCGAATGGTCTTGGCCACGAGCACCTCGACAATCGCCGCCTGCACGCCGGCACACAGGTCGC
>CAYWMH010000122.1:0-7156 GCA_964459315.1 uncultured Verrucomicrobiota bacterium | reverse complement strand
AGCGGCTGCACCGGGGTTGCGAATCGGCGGCCTCGCCGGGGGGGTCGTGGACAATATCGACATCGAGGCCGCCACCCAAAACGGCGTGATTGTTATGAACACCCCCGGCGGCAACACGATCGCCACCTGCGAGTTGACCTTCTCGATGATGATGGCCCTCGCCCGCAACATCCCGCAGGCGCACGGCTCGATGACGACCGGCCAGTGGAACCGGAAGGCGTTCAAGGGCGTCGAGCTTTACGGCAAGACGCTCGGCATCCTGGGCATGGGCCGAATCGGCGGTGAGGTGGCGCGGCGCGCGGTCGCGTTTGGCATGCGCGTGCTAGCATTCGACCCGTACATCACCCCATCGAGAGCCAAAGCCTTGCAGGTGGAACTTGCCAGCTTGGATGACATTTACGAAGGCGCCGATTTCATCACGGTTCACATGCCGTTGACCGACGAGACCCGCGGAATGCTCAACAAGGAGACTTTTGAAAAAATGAAGCCAAGCGTGCGGCTGCTCAACTGCGCCCGTGGTGGAATCGTCAGCGAACCGGACCTGCTCGAGGCACTGCAAACCAGTCGAATCGGCGGAGCGGCGCTGGACGTCTATGAGGCCGAGCCGTTGGCGGACGACTCGCCGCTTCGCCAATGCCCGAACCTCATCCTGACCCCACACCTGGGTGCCAGCACGATCGAGGCGCAGGACAACGTCGGCCTCGAGGTGGCGCAGGGCATCGCCGACTACCTGCTCCACGGCAGCCTGATGAACTCAATCAACATGCCGAGCCTCGACGCCCAGACCTCGGCCAAGGTGCAGCCGTACCTGCGCTTGGGCGAACGAATGGGCCTGCTGCTTGCGCGGCTTGGCCAAGCCGCCACCGAGCGGCTGGTCATCACCTACGGCGGCTTGGCCACGAATCTGCCTGGGGACCCCATCGCCCGCGCGATCATCAAGGGATTTCTCGGCGCGGCAGAGGGCGAAGAGGTCAACCTCGTCAACGTCCGCTCCATGGCCAAGGAGCGCGGACTGATCGTCGAGGAGATCAAGTCCAGCGAGCAAGTCGATTTCCGGGAATGGCTGCACATTCGGGCTTGGGCCGGCGATGAAAAGGTGTCCGTCGGCGGATCTTTTTTTGGCATGGCGCAGCATCCGCGCATCGTCCGGCTCAACAGCCAGCCCGTCGAGATCGTCCCGGAAGGCATCCTGTTCATGATGACCAACAAGGACCGGCCCGGCATTGTGGGCCACTTGGGAACCGTCCTCGGGAAACACGACGTCAACATCGCCAATATGAGCCTCGGCCGGGATCGTGAAGGCGGCCAGGCGTTGACCGCACTGAACATCGACAGCGTGCCAAGCGCTGACTGCCTCGCCGAACTCGAGGCCGACCCGGACATCAGCCACATCCGCATCGTCAAGTTCTAGCCAATTTCGGCCATACAAAACCACATCAGATCGGTGGGCTCACTCGTCAAGTGATACGGCCATTCCAGAACCACCAACGCGAACATTGTCACGGATGAGTGCATAAATGGATAAAAGCCTGCAAAACGCAATAAACCTTAACAATTAGGAGTTGCCTTGCCGGGGGAGATGAGCCATTGTTCCCGCACTATGAAAGGCAAAGGATTGGTATTTTTTGCGGTATTTGCGCTCTTGGTGGGTGTGGGCTCAGCTGTTTTGCTGTCACAGACTATCAAGGAAAAAGATGAGGTGATCGCAGAGAAAGAGGAAAAAATCAAAGGTCTCGAAACCGAAAAAGCGACCCTCGAGACAGTCAAGGCCGATCTGACAGAGAAATTAAGCACAGCTAGGACTTCCCTGTCCGAAGTAAAAACCAGGTACGACAAAGAAGTCGCCGACCACGATTTAGAGATCGCATCAAACGTAAGGGTCATGCAAGAAATGCGTGAAACACTTAGTGCGAAAGACAAAAAAATCAGTGCGCTGAACACCGAACTCAGCGCCGCTCAAAACAAAAACAAGGACTACGACTCTCAAATTAAGGTTCTCAACAGCCAAATGGTCACCAAGGACCAGGCCATTGAGGACATCAGCCGCCGCCTTCAGTCCACCACCGAAGACCGTGACCACCTCCTCAGGGAACGCGACAAGCTGATCGCCGAGAAAGCCGAGCTAGAGAAGCAGTTCCAGGACATTGTTGTTCTCCGGCAGAAGGTGCAGCAGTTGCAGGTCGAGTTGATGGCCTCGAAGAAACTAGAATGGCTCCGGCGTGGCTTTTACGGGGGGGCACGCCTGAAAGGCGGCGCACGCCTCATGGGCATGAACCGGAAACAAAAACGCCCGACCGATGCGAGCAGTGCCGACCTCAACGTGGAGGTTCGCACGGATGGCACCGTGAAAATCGTCCCGATCGAGACCAATACGCCCCTCAACGAGGCCACTCCATGAGCCTGCCCGGGGTTCTTCACGATTCTCACAACCGCGTTATACGCGATCTGCGGATCAGCATCACGGATCGCTGCAACTTCAACTGCGTTTATTGCCTCCCGGAGACCGAAGAGGCCGAGCGCCTGTCTCCTTCAACTGTAACCGGCAAACGGCCGTTCCCCTGGAAACCCCGGTCGCAACTCCTGTCGTTTGAAGAGATCGCACGCGTGGCCCGCGTGGCGGCATCGCTTGGCGTGGAGAAGATCCGGATCACCGGCGGCGAGCCGTTGCTGCGCCGCGGTGTCGAGTCACTGATTTCACAAGTCGCCGCCGTCGAGGCAATCCGTGATCTGTCGTTGACCACCAACGGCACACATTTCCCCCGCTTGGCCAAGCGCCTCAAGGAGGCAGGCCTGAGCCGCGTGACCATCAGCCTCGACTCGCTCGACCGGGACAACTTCAGGAAGATCACCGGCCGCGACGGTCTGTCCGAGGTGCTCGAGTCAATCCGCTTGGCCAAGGCGCTTGACCTCGCCCCGGTGAAGGTCAACGCCGTGATCATCCGCGGGTTCAATGATCACGAGATCGTGCCCTTGGCCAGGTTTGCCATGGAGGCGGATGTTATCATGCGCTTTATCGAGTTCATGCCGCTGGACTCGCGGCAGGTTTGGCGGCGGGACCACGTCGTCCCGGGCTCCGAGATAGCCGACCAAATCAAGGCCGAGTTGCCGCTTTCCTCCCTGCCCTCAAACAACCCCGCCGAGACGGCCACGCGTTGGTCGCTTGGTCAAGGGGCGGGCGAGATTGGGATCATTGCCCCGGTCACGCAACCGTTCTGCGGTCACTGCAACCGGCTCCGCCTCACGGCGGATGGCAAAATCCGCACATGCCTGTTCAGCCTCCACGAGCACGACCTGAAGCCATGCCTTCGAGGCGACTCCGCCAGCAATGAGGTATTGGAGGAACAGTTGCGGCGAATCGTCCTTACGAAAGAGCCGGGCCACCGGATCAGCGAGCCGGACTTTGTGCAGCCGGAGCGTTCGATGAGCCACATCGGCGGGTAGCCAAAAAAGTGAGTGACCTCCGGGGTCGCAGCAGTTACCAATCCCGCAGCCATGGACCTGACCTCGACGTACATCCGGGCCGTCAAGTCACTCGAGCAGATCGACATTGCGGTTCTCGTTAACAACATCATCCTCGACGCGGTCCAGCAGAAAGCCAGCGACATCCACATCGAGCCGTGGGAAAGCTCAGTTCCCATCCGGCTGCGAACCTCCGGCATCCTGCGCGAACTGACTCACCTTCCTCACGAATTCCTTGAGCGCATTGCTGGCCGGCTCAAGGTCATGGCGGATCTCATCACCTACGAGACGGATCTGCCACAGGAAGGCCGCGCGCCGGCCAGCCCTGATTACGGCAACGTGGAGTTGCGCGTCTCGATCTTCCCGACGGTGCGCGGCGAGAAAATCGTCGTGCGGTTGTTCGACCCACAAAACCGCAGCTTTGACCTCGAGACGCTTGGTTTCGAGTCGGGCACAATTGAGAGTTTCAAGAAACTGATCCGCCAGCCAAGCGGACTGATCCTGCTGAACGGTCCGACTGGCTCGGGCAAGACCACGGCGATCTACTCCGCGCTGTGCCACCTTCTCGACGCGCATGGCCCGACCATCAGCATCAGCACGGTGGAGGATCCAGTGGAGTTTAACCTGCCGATGATCAGCCAGTCGCAGATCAGCAACTCGCGCGGGTTCACCTATCCCAAGGCGCTCCGGTCGCTCATGCGGCAGGACCCGGAGGCGATCATGATCGGGGAAATTCGCGATCCAGAAACCGCCGCGATAGCCGTGCAGGCCGGGTTGACCGGGCATATGGTTATCAGCACCATTCACAGCGACAGCACGGTCGGCGTGTACGCCCGGCTGATCAACATGGATATCGAGCCGTTCCTGCTGGCGTCTAGCATCACCGGGGTGCTTGGCCTACGGCTGTTGCGCACGATTTGTCCGCGCTGCAAAACCAAAGCCCAGCCAAACCCCGAGCACCTCACCCTGCTTCCGGAGGCGTTCGTGGAGGAGACCACCTTTTACACCGGTGCCGGCTGCGACAGCTGTTCCCAGACCGGGTATCTCGGCAGGGTCGCCGTCACCGAGCTGCTCAACTCAAGCGAGCCGCTCCGGGAGGGGGTTATCCAGAAGCTGCGGACAAGCAAGCTGCTCGACATCGCGATTGAGCACGGCATGACCACCCTCTGGCAAAACGGCATGGCCAAGGTGCAGCGCGGCATCACAAGTCTTGATGAAGTGATCCGGGTGATCACCGTCAACCAGCTTTAACCGGCCAAGCGCTTGTTACTGATGTCGTCGTACACCTCGAACTCCTCTGGGTGAAGGTTGTCCCCGTCGCGAAACGAAATTTTCACCAGGTAACGCTTCTCCATGTCGATAAAGATGTCTTCATCCTCGTTTCGAAGCCGCTCAAGAACCGTTGGGTGCACGTTCACGCGAAGCTTGAAGTCGGACTCCTCCTCGCGGCGCTGTTTGAGCTTGTCCCGTTTCTTGATGATCTCGCTGAGCCTGCGCTGAATCTCCACGCTCATGGTCAGCGGACTCTTGAGCTTACCCCGGCCGCTGCAATGCTCGCAGTCCCCGTAGGCGGAATCGCGCACACTCTCGGACTGGCGCTGTCGCGTCATCTCCATCAGGCCCAGGTCGGAGATCGGCAACACGTGTGACTTCGCCTTATCCTTCCGCAGGCCGTCCCGCACGCGGTTGAACACCTCACGCCGATCGCGCGACGATTTCATGTCGATGAAATCCAGTACGATCAATCCCCCGATATTGCGGAGGCGAAGCTGGCGGCAGACCTCCTCCGCCGCCTCGAGGTTCACCTGTAACAGGGTCTTGTCTTTTTCCTTCTTGTTGTTGCCCTTGTAACGATGGCTGCCCGTATTTACGTCGATCGCCACCAGTGCCTCGGTCTCGTCAATAATGATATACCCGCCACTGGGCAGCATTACCTTGCGGGAATAGGCGGTCTCGAGCTGGCGCGTGACACCGAAGCGGTCAAAGATCGGCTCCGAGTAAGGGTACCTCTGCACCTTGTCCAAAGACCGTTTTGAGATCCGGCCAATCAGCTTTTTAACGCGCTCCGTTTCAGCCGCGTTATCGACAATGATGCGCTCTACGTCCTCCGTCAGGAAATCGCGCACCGTGCGCTCGATCAGGTCCGGTTCCTCGAAGACGCACGTGCCGGACTTCTGGTTTTTCACCCTCTCGGTGGTCTCCCTCCAGGTATCGAGCAGGATCGCTAGGTCTATGACAAAATACCCCTTGCGTTGCCCCTGCCCTGCCGTGCGGATGATCACCCCCATACCATCGGGGATATCCAATTCGCGAACGATCTTCTTGAGCCTAGTCCTCTCCTCGCGATTCTCGATTTTGCGGGATACGCCAGACTGCTCAGAATTGGGCAGCAGCACCAGATAACGCCCCGGCAACAGGACGTTGGTGGTCACGCGTGGCCCCTTAGTACCGATCGGCCCTTTCGTGACCTGGACCGTCAGTTCCGTTCCAGTCGGGTATTTCTTTGGGATGTCCTTGTTGGTGATCTTCGGCTTCTCCTTCTTGCGGCGGCCTCGGTCAACTAACTCGTAGGAGGAGTCGAGCGGACTGGGGATGATGTCCCAGTAATGCAGGAAGGCGTTTTTCTCGTGGCCGATGTCCACAAAAGCCGCCTTGAGACCGTCCTCAAGGTTTCGAATCTTGCCCTTGTAGATGCTGCCGACCATTCTCAGATCGTCGACACGCTCGATGATCAGGTTCTCGAGTTGCCCCTTGACGGTCACCGCAACGCGCGTCTCGAGCGACTCGGCGTTAATGAGTACCTCCTTATGGGTGTGCTTAATCGGGCGAAAGACGCCCTTGACCTTGCTGACAAATTTCTTTGCGCTGCGCTGAACCTTTTCCTTAATGGAACCGGCCGGCTCGTCCGGCAGTTCCACCGGAGCAAACTCGGCCTTGGCCTGGTTGTCGCGCGGTACCGACCCGTCCTGTGCCGTGCCATCGGCTCCCGTCGACTCGTTTGTGAGCTGCCGCTGCGCCTTGGCCGAGTCGAGGTCGGTATCGGGCGGCAGGCCGTGCGCCTTATTCTCGGCGCGCACAATCTCACTGCGATGCTGCCGGTTATCGTAGATCTCGTCCTGTGTTGTCTGTATCGTTTCAACATTCGCACGCGCCTTGAGGCTGGTGCGATCCGGCCTGCGGTTCCGGCCGCCTGACGGCTTGAATGACATGCCGCGTTTTCTGCCGCGGCCAAATGCTTTTTTCTCTGCCATGATAATTTAGTATGTGTTTCTGTGTATTTGTATGTTTTGCAGGACGGCGATGGCGATCAGCGAACTCAGGACGGACGATCCGCCATAGCTCAACAGTGGCAACGGGATTCCCGTTACCGGCATCAATCTGAGGTGCATGCCGATGTTCACGAAGACGTGGCAAAAAATGAGGGTCACGACCCCCACGGCCAAAAGCTTCCCCAGGCGATCTCTCGCCTGCGCAGCCGTCTGCATCCCCTTCAGGAGGATCACGGTGTACAACGCCAGCACTGCCATGCTGCCCAAAAAACCAGTCTCCTCCGCGATCACGGAGAAGATGAAGTCGTTGTGGGCCACACCCCTGGGCAGATAGCCCAAGCGGGTTTGCGGCCCCTTTCCCCACCCTTTCCCGGTCAGCCCTCCCGAGCCTACGGAAATCTCGGCCTGCCGTATATTGTGCGTGCGCT
>CAYWMH010000121.1:0-7183 GCA_964459315.1 uncultured Verrucomicrobiota bacterium | reverse complement strand
CGCTCAGCAAAAAAATCAGCCCGGCATCGTAGTCCGGCTCATCAACCGGCAACGTGGTACTGCTGGAGATGGTGGTGCGGTCCTTCTCCTCCACCACGACCGGCTCGGTCCATTCGCCGCGGGCGAACAGCCACAGTTGCTGCCCCCAGATGCCGAACCGTTTGCGCAACAGCATCGACGGCATCGCGGCCACGTCGCCGAATGTGTGCGCACCAAGCGCGGCGAGCGAACGTTCGCGTTGCTTGCCGCAGCCGGCCAGTTCGCCCAGCGGCCGGTCGGCGAGAAATTCCCGCTCGCGACCGGGCGGAATTTCGCAGAAGCCCGGCTTGGCCGCGCTCGTCGCCAGCTTGGCCGCCCACATCGAACCGCCGAGCCCGGCCGACACCGGCACGCCGACCGTGCGCTCGATCTCCGCCCGCAGCCGGTTCACGTACTCCGCGGCCGACGGCTTGCGCCAGATGTAGCGCTCCATCGCGGTGAGGTCGAGGAAGCCTTCGTCGATCGATGCCGGGAGCAGCGTCGGCGTGTACCGCTCCATCACGCGAAACATCTCGCGAGAGATGCGGCGGTAATCGTCGTAATGCGGCTTGGCCAAGACGCCGTGCGGGCAGAGGCGCTTGGCCTCGAAGCAGGCGGTGCCGGTGACGATGCCGTACCGCTTGGCCAAGCGGTTGGCAGCAATGACGATGCCGTCGCCCGTGCGCCCGCCGCCAACCCACACCGGTCGGCCGGAGAGCGAGGCGTCCATCGCGATCTCGCAACTGGCGAAGAAGGTGTCGCCATCGACATGCAGGATGCGCAGTTGTTGAGCCTCGGACACAGTGGTGTCGAGTCTGGCAGGCCGGCTTGACCCGGTCAACCCGCCAGCCCTTCGCTGGACAAATTGGCCTAAAAAGAGGTTGTCTTTTGGTGAATAGTGGTGCGAAATCGGGCGTTAATTTTTTCGGCTGTGTTTTTGGGAATATCAGGAAAATCCGGTAGCTTGGGCGTGGTGCTCGCCGTGGTGAGCGCGCTTGGCCAAGCGGGTGCCGCAGAGGCGGATGCCGCGGGTGTCGCGTTTTTCGAGAAAAACATCCGGCCGGTGCTGGCCAACAACTGCTACCAGTGCCACTCGGCCGAAGCCCGCAACCTCAAGGGCGGGCTGTTTCTCGACTCGAAACAGGGGATGCTCGACGGCGGCGACTCCGGCCCGGTGATCCTCCCCGGGAGCCCGTCCGAGAGCCGGCTGCTGCAGGCGATCCGGCACGAGGGCGAACTGAAGATGCCGCCCCGCGACAAGCTGTCCGGCCAGGTCGCGGCTAACTTTGCCAAGTGGATCCGGATGGGCGCGCCCGACCCGCGCGTGGCCAACGGCGGCAACCCGGTCAAAAGCACGATCGACCTCGAGGCCGGCCGGAAATTCTGGGCGTTCATCCCGCCGACCGAGCCGGTCACGCCGGAGGTTCGGGACCGCACCTGGCCAAGGGGCGAGATTGACCGGTTCGTCCTGGCCAGGCTGGAGGCCAGCGACCTGTCACCGGTGCGCGACGCGAGCCGGCGCGAGTTGATTCGCCGGGTTTACTTTGACCTGACCGGCCTGCCACCGTCGCCGGGACAGGTGGCCGCATTCCTGGGCGATGCGTCGGCAAATGCCTTCGAGAAGGTCGTCGACGAACTGCTGCGCTCGTCCCACTTCGGCGAGCAATGGGGACGGCATTGGCTCGACGTCGCCCGATACAGCGAGTCCAACGGCATGGAGCGAAACTTCACCTACCCGCACGCGTGGCGCTACCGGGACTACGTGATCGACTCGTTCAACCGCGACAAGCCGTTCCGCCAGTTCGTGCGGGAACAGGTGGCCGGCGACCTGCTCGGGCGCGGCAAACGTAAACCGACCGACGAGGAACTGATTGCCACCGGCTTCCTTGCGATCGGTCCCAAACCCCTGAACCAGGGCAACAAGGCGCTGTTCCAGCTCGACGTCGTCGACGAGCAGATCGATGCAACCACGCGGGCGTTCCTCGGTTTGACCGTCTCATGCGCCCGCTGTCATGATCACAAGTTCGACCCAATCCCGACGAAGGACTACTACGCGATGGCCGGCATCTTTCGGAGCACGGAGGCACTCTACGGCACGGTGAACGGCCAGGGCAACCGGCAGGCGTCCGGCCTGCACGCCATCACCGGCAACAAGGCCGAGCGCGCCGCAAAAATCCGCGAGCACGACGACAAGTTGTACCGCCTCAACGGCCGCCTCCTGCTTATGCAGGAGGAACTGCGCGAATACCGCGAGAAGGGACGAAAGGCAACGGGCAACGACCAGACCCGCATGCGTGTACTCAACCGGGACATCCGCGACGCCCGCGCCAATATCAAGAATCTCGAAAAGAAGGTACCCGGATCCGACGAGGCCATGGGCGTACGCGACGGCCGGGTCGGCGACGCGCGGGTGCTGGTTCGCGGCGAGATCCGCAACCAGGGCCAACGCGTCAAGCGCGGCTTCCCGCAGGTGCTGGACCGTGTGAAGGCGTACCCGATCAGCAGCCGCTCCAGCGGCCGGTTGCAACTGGCCAGTTGGCTCACGCAGCCGGACAACCCGCTCACCGCGCGCGTGATGGCCAACCGCATCTGGCATCACCTCTTCGGCGCCGGCCTCGTCCGCACGATGGACAACTTCGGCGCGACCGGCGATCGCCCCACCCACCCCGCACTGCTCGACCACCTCGCGCTGCGCTTCGTCGCGAGCGGCTGGTCGGTCAAGTCGATGATCCGCGAAATGGTGCTCAGCCGAACCTACCAACTCTCCAGCGACACGGCGGAGACCAACGCCGCCGCCGACCCGGAGAACCGCCTGCTCTGGCGTATGAACCACAAGCGACTCGGCGCCGAGTCGTTGCGCGACGCGATGCTGGCGGCCAGCGGCCAACTCGACCGCCAACCGGCGGAAGGCTCCGTGGTGGCCCGACTCGGCGACGTCAACGTCGGGCGCGCCCAGCGCCAATTGGGCCAGTTGCGGCGCAACACCACCCAGCGCAGCGTCTATCTGCCGATCCTGCGCAACGCCCTGCCGGAGATGATGCGCCTGTTCGACGCCGCCGAGCCAAGCCTCATCGTCGGCAAGCGCAACGAGACTACCGTGCCAACCCAGGCACTGTACCTGATGAACAACCCGTTCGTGATCGGGCAGGCATTCAATATGGCCAAGCACGTGATGGACACGACTGAAACGCGACGCGATGCCATCCGCCTGGCCTACAAGCTGGCGTACGCGCGCGAAGCAACAGATGACGAGGTGTCCAAGGCACACGATTTTTTGAACTCCGTCGCCGAGGAGAAGGATCGCCCCGGCCAATGGACCGTGCTATGCCAGTCGCTCTTGGCGAGCGCGGAGTTTCGCTATATCGACTGACAAATCAACATCGCTTGGCCAAGCGCTGCCTTGCGCCTGACAACTGGAAGAACGATGAACGACTGGAAAGAAAGCATCACGCGCCGCAACATGCTCAAGAGCATGTCGGCCGGCTTCGGCTACATGGCCTTTGCCGGGCTGAGCACCGCACAGGCCGCGGCCACCTCGCCGCTCGCGCCCAAGCGGCCGCACTTTCAGCCCCGGGCCAAGCGCGTGATCTTCTGCTGCATGCGCGGTGGCCCGTCGCACGTAGACACTTTCGACTACAAGCCGGCGCTCGCCCGCGACGAGGGCAAACAGTTGCCCAGGTTCCGCAATCGCGAACTCATGCCATCACCATGGGCGTTCAAGCAGCACGGCCAGGGCGGCCTGCAGATTTCCGAGTTGTTTCCCCACCTAGCCCAGCACGCCGACGACCTTTGCCTGCTTAATGGCATGCACTCCTCCGTGCCGGCGCATCCGCAGAGCTTTCTGCAGTTGCACACCGGCAGCTTCCAGTTCGTTCGGCCATCGATGGGCGCATGGGTGCTGTACGGACTCGGCACCGAGAACCAGAACCTGCCCGGCTTCATCTCGCTCTGCCCACCGGACAACGTAGGAGGCGCGCAGAACTACGGCAGCGCATTTCTGCCGGCGTTTTATCAGGGCACAAAGATCGGGCAATTCAACCAGAACATCCGCACCGCATCGCTGCGCAATCTCGGTAACCAGCAGGTCTCAGGGAAGCTGCAGCGCAAGCAACTCGATTTTATCCAGTCGCTGAACCGCGACCTGCTCCAGCGCAAGAAACAAAGCTCGCAAATCGAGGGTGTCATTGAGTCATACGAACTGGCCTTCCGCATGCAGGCCTCTGTGCCGGAACTGATGGACATCAGCGACGAACGCCAGTCGACCCTCGAGAGCTACGGCATCAGCAACCGCGCCACCGAGAACTTCGGCCGGCAATGCCTGATGGCCCGCCGCTTTGCCGAGGCCGGCGTGCGGTTCATCGAGATCGCGCACGGCAACTGGGATCAGCATCGCAACCTCAACTCGGCGCTCACCCGCAACTGCCGCGCCACCGACCAGCCGCTGGCCGCCCTGTTGCGCGACCTGAAGGAGCGCGGCCTGCTCGACGAGACGCTCGTCGTCTGGGGCGGCGAGTTCGGGCGCACGCCGCACATCAAGCAGGACGACGGGCGCGACCACAACTCCACCGGCTTCAGCTTCTGGATGGCCGGCGGCGGCGTGCGGGGCGGCATGGCCTACGGCGCGACAGACGAACACGGCGTTGCCGCGGTCGAGAACCGCATGCACTTCCACGACCTGCACGCAACGATCCTCCACCTGCTGGGACTCGACCACGAGGCGTTGACCTACCCGTACGCCGGCCGCGACTTCCGCCTGACCGACGTCCACGGCAACGTCGCCCACGACATCATCGCCTGACCGCCAGGCGCTAGCGCCGCCGCAAGCCCAATTCGTCAGCGCTCAGTTTGCCGTCTTTGTTCCTGTCGAGTGCACGCAGCTTGGCATCCGCTTGACCAAGCTCCGTCGCCGACAACTGTGAATCGCGATTCTCGTCCAGCGCGATCAGCAGCGGATCATTGCGCCACAGCAATCCCCGCGTTCTCGAGCCGCCCTGACCACGGCCCCGTGGCGCAATATTGGCCATCATCGGCAGGAATTCCCGCGTTGCCTTGTCAAGTTCCCCGGCCAAGTCCGGCTTCTTGCCGGCCAGATCAGTCGTCTCCCCCGGGTCTTTCACGACGTCAAACAGTCTTGAAGCGCGCTGGCTGTTCTCCCGGGCGCTGCGGATGTACTTCCATTGACCGCGCAGCACGGCGAGCTCCTGCGGGCTGGCGATGACCACCCCATCGCGTCCGATCTTCTTTCCATCCTTAATCGCCGGCCACACGCTCCTGCCGTCGAACGGCTTGGCCTGGCCCCTCTCGATGCCGGCGGCGTCGATGAGTGTCGGGAACAGATCCATCACCGACGTGAGTTGCGAACTCTTTTTGCCAGCAGGGATCGCCGCCGGCCACCGCATCGCCGCCGCCACGCGGATGCCGCCCTCGTACACGCTACCCTTGCCTTTCGCGAGATGACCGTTGTCCGCCCCGGCCCGCGCCCCGCCGTTGTCGTTAAAATAAATCACGAGTGTGTCGTCCAGCACACCCTGTTTACCGACCGCCTCGAGCACACGACCGATCGCCGAATCCATCGCGTCCACCATCGCCGCATAAACACGCCGGTCGCGATCCGTGATGTCATTGTACTTGGCGATCACCTTCTCCGGCGCCTGCAACGGGGTGTGCGCCGCGCCAAACGGCAGGTAAAGGAAAAACGGTTTCGCCCGGTCACGCCCCTCAACCAGCCGAACCGCCTCATCGGCCAGCAGATCAGTCGAGTACCCCTCCTCGTTTACCAACTTGCCGTTGCGCATCCAGTCAAGCTGCCGACGGCGAGTGTCGGTGTGGGTGTAGTAGTCGATGAAGCCACTGAGAAAGCCGTAGTAATGATCGAATCCGCGCCGGTGCGGCATTGCAGTTTCGTCCGGCACACCGAGGTGCCACTTGCCAGTCATGAACGTCTCGTAGCCCGCGGCCTTGAACGCCTGCGGCAGAATGAACTCTTCCACCGGAAGAGCCTTGGAACTTTTCCCGACCGGCGACAGGATACCGTAGCGGATCGGAGAGCGCCCGGTCATCAACGCCACTCGGGTCGGGCTGCAGATCGGGTAGGCATAAAACCGGTCCAATTCAACCCCCTCCGCCACAAGCCGGTCGAGATTCGGCGTCCGGATCTCGCTGCCGTGAAAACCGACATCCTTCCAACCCATATCATCAGAAACGATCAGCACCACGTTGGGCTTCTTCGCCTTGGATTCAGCGGCAATCAACCGGCAGGTTGGCACTACAAACAGCGTCAGTGCTATGAGGTTGTTGAACAATCGGGTTAAATGAAGACGTTTCATTTGCCGGATAACTGACGAACCCGGACTACCACTGGTTACACCGGATTCAACATAATTTGGGACTACACTTGCTAAACATCGCTGGAATTGCCCGGCGCACCGGCTAGCGGTAGAACGAACGCTGGGATCTCCGAAAAGCAACAGCAGATTCATGGAGTTCGGCCCGATCTCTAACAATCTTGAAAAAGACCTTGCCGACAGACTGTGGGCCCATTGGTCAACTAACCTGCCCAAGCACAAGGTTGCCCTAGGGCGGGTGGGCGCGGTAGAACTAACGGCGTGAGCCAAGCAGTTCAACTCCTCCGTGACCTGATTGCGCTGCCGAGTGTGAACTCCGCCTTCCTCCCCCAAAGCGATCCACACGCAGGCGAGGCGGCGGTTGTCGATTACCTGGCCCGGCGGGCGGCCAAGGCCAAGCTCGATGTCGAGCGCCAGCCTGTTACGCCGGGGAACGACAACCTGATCGTCCGCCTGACGCCGCTTGGCCAAGCGCGACACCGTATCATCCTCGCGCCCCACCTCGACACAGTCGGAGGCGACAGTTCGAAAATATTTCGCCCCACAAAAAAGGGCACCAAACTCCACGGCCGGGGCGCGTGCGACACCAAGGGCAGCGTGGCGGCGATGTTCCACGCTCTCGAGATCGTGACCCAGCGCAAACAACGCCCGAGCGAAACGGAGATCGTCTTTGCCGGCCTGATGGACGAGGAGTGCAACCAAACTGGCTCGCGCGCCCTGGCCAAGCGACGGATGAAGGCCGACCTTGCGATTGTCGGTGAGCCGCCCCGCTGCAAGGTCGTCACCGCCCACAAGGGCGACCTTTGGCTGCGCCTCACCGC
>CAYWMH010000120.1:0-7217 GCA_964459315.1 uncultured Verrucomicrobiota bacterium | reverse complement strand
AGCCTAGTCAAATATAGCATCACTTCTCTTAGCCAACCCTTCGTAATTAGCATCCCAGAATCCATTAGTTCCAAGCAATCCCTTCATTACATGCCCACCAATAGACATGTCAAATGCAGCAGTAGGATTATCAGCAGGAATATTATCAAAGCTAAATATCTGCTTCATTATACTTCCCTGCTTGCCTTTAAGTATGTCAAAATAAAGATTATTTCTGTCTTTTATTTTTGTTCGGTTGACAGGCTGTTTTACGCGCGCGTAGGTGCCAAGGGGGGGCTGGTTTGGAAATTCGAGTCCGGCGGCAAGGTGCGCTCCTCCCCGGCGTTGAGCAACCTGGGCATCCTGTACGTCGGGTCGGATGACAAGAACGTCTATGCCCTAGACACGGCCAACGGCACCAAGCTGTGGAAATTCACCACGGGCGGCAAGGTGTCCTCCTCAGTGGCGCTTGCCGAGGGCTTGGCCATCTATTTCGGCTCGGAGGATGGGTTCGTCTATTCACTGGATGCCGAAACCGGGGAAAAAATCTGGGCCTACCGGACCGGAGCCGGTGTGACGGCCTCGCCCGTGATTGGCCATAACAACTCGGTCATCGTCGGTTCAGGGGACAATTACTTTTACTGCCTGAACGGCAGAACCGGCAGGCTGAAGTGGCGAACCTTCCTGAATGGTCCCGTGAACTCCTCGGCGGCGATTGGTCCCTCCGGGAGGATCATCGTCGGGGGAGGGAGCGACACCCTTTACCAGCTCAACCCGGTCGATGGCGCGATTGTCCGCCGCTACAAGTCGCGCGGTGCCATCGCCTCCTCCCCGGCCGTGGGCAGTGACGGCGTCATTTACTTCGGGTCGAACGACCGCCGGGTCTACGCCGTGGAGTTGAACGGCGAAAAGGTCTGGTCGTACCAGACGAGCGGCCGGGTGATATCCTCGCCGGCGATCGGCCCGGATGGCCGGGTCTATGTCGGCTCCGAGGATCACAAGCTGTACGCCTTCAAGACCAAGCCAGGCGGGGCCGCGCTTGGCCAAGCGCTTGGCCCGGCGCTTTCCTCCTGGCCGATGTTTGGCAAGAACAGCCGCCGTCTGCCGGGGCTGATCGAGCAGGCCAACAAGGCTGCGCCCCGCATCGTCTTCCAACCCCGGACCCAGACCCGGCCGCTTGGCCAACGGGCGGCGCTCATCGCCGAGGTGCATGGGAAGGGACCGTTCGAGTACCAATGGCACAAGGACGGCCAGCCGCTCGCCGGCCAGACGCAGTCCGTGCTGCAGTTCGAGCAGGCGGCACACGACGATTCCGGTGATTATTTCGTGAGCATCGAGAACGCGTTCGGGCTCACGCGCAGTTTTCCGGTCACTCTGACCATCACCAAGCCGCAGCCGGCGCAGATCGTGTTGCACCCGAAGCCGGTCAAGGCCGAGTACGGCCAGACCATCCAGCTGAAGGCCACCGCGCGGGGCTCCGGCACGGTCGAGTTCGCCTGGCAAAAGGATGGCCAGCCGCTCGACGCCGCGCCACCGGGGATCGAGATTCTGACCGACTACTCGCCGCTTGAGGGATTCTACTCCATCCTGACGTTGCGCGCCCTCCGCACCGCGGACGAGGGGCTGTACAGCGTCGTGGCCACCAATCCGTACGGCACGATGGAGAGCGCGTCGGCCCGGCTCACCGTTGTCTCGTCGACACTTTTCCGGTTCGCCACCGGCCAGATCGAGGAGGACGGCTACTTCCGGCTCGTGGCGTTGGGGCCGATTGGCCACGAGGTTGTGATCCAGGAAACGTCCAACTTTGTCCGGTGGCAGGACATGATGACCGTGACGCTGAACAAGCCGGTGCCGGTTGGGGATCAACCGGAAGACCAGGCCGATCTGGGCACGGTGGAGTTGCGCCTGCCGGTGCTCCCCGTTGGTGACAATCTGGAGCAGAAGAAAGTTGAGATCGCCGTCCGGCTCAGCAAGCTGGCCATCGCGAAACGGATCAGCGAGGAGCAGGGCATCGAGGTCGATCCCGACAGCCTCGAGGTCGAGCTGATTTTCATACTCTCGCGGGACGACTCGCGGGCGCAGCAACTTCGGCAGGGTTACCCCGTCGATCCCAACCACCCGAGCGTGCTGAGACGCCTCGAGAAGGGCAGCTTCTACCGCTTCAGGCTTGTCGAGTCGGATGCTCCCGCGCCCTGATTATTCTCCCACGAAATTTCCCGGCCAAGCGCTTGGCCAAGGGAGGGGCAAGTTCCACCTTGCCCCCTTTTTTTGATTTGGGCCAAGCTGAAACCCGTCCCTCGCGGAGCTTGGCCAAGCGGTCGGCCGCGGTGTAGGCTGCGGCTCGTGAGCTTCATCCGTCTTGTAACCCCGTTCGTGTTGGCCACGGCCGCGTGTGCCGTGGCGGACGACTCCGGCGCTTGGCCAAGCCACCGCGCCGGGATGGGGCGCACCGGATTCTCAAGCCAAACACTTTCCTTCTCCGCGACTGAGACCTGGCGGCGCGACCTGCCGGCACCCAGCCCGGCGTGGACCACCCCGGCGCGGCGCAGCTATTGGCAGCAACTCGAGGGCATCCAGCCGCGCGTGACCGGCGACTGGGCCAACCACGCGATCGCCGACGCCTCACACGTCTGGCTTGGTTCCAGCGCGGACGACACCGTCCGCTGTCTCGACGCCCGGACCGGCGAGACGCGGTGGTCGTTTGTCGCTGACGGCCCGGTGCGCTACGCGCCGGTGCTCGCGGATGGGCAGCTGTTTTTCGGGAGCGACGACGGCTTCGTCTACTGCCTCGACGCCGGCACCGGTCGCCTGGCTTGGCGCGAGCGGCTTGGCCCGCGCGACTGGCGCATCCCCGGCAATGGCCGAATGATTTCGCTCTGGCCGGTGCGGACCGGGTTGGTTGTCGATGCCGGCGTCGTGTACGCCGCCGCCGGGCTGTACCCGTCACAGGGCGTGCACGCCGCCGCGCTCCGAGTGGCTGATGGCACGACGGTCTGGCGGCAAACACTCAACGTCTCCCCGCAGGGCGATCTGCTGGCGTCGCAAACGATGCTGTTCGTCCCGACCGGTCGCGGCAACCCGGTCGGGCTCGACCGCAAAACCGGCCGCCTGGCCAAGTCGTTCGGCGGCGCGGGCGGTGCGTTCGCGGTGCTCGTTGGGGACGAGTTGTTTTCCGGGACCGGCAACGATGGCACGCTGACCGCGAACCCGGTGGCGTCGCCCGGCCGTCTCGCCACGTTCAAGGGAAACGCGATGGCCGCCTCACCGCGCCACAGTTTTTTGCTGGATGAAAACGGCGTCCGCGCCATCGACCGGCTGGCGTACCGCCGCGCGGGCGCCGAGGCCAAGCGCGCCGCCCAGCGCATCGATTCGCTGAAGGCGGAGTTGAAAAAGAGCGGCCTGTCGCCCGGGCAGCGGGCCGGGTTGCAAAGCAAGTTGGGCCAGCTCGGCGAGACGCTCGACGCCGCCAAGCGGGCCGGGACGGCGACCGAGCAGTGGGCCATCCGCGCCCCGGGCCGGCCCACGATAATTGCCCTGACCAACTGCGTTGTGCTCGGCGGCGACGGCCTCGTCGAGGCGCGAGCGCTGACGGACGGCGCGGTGCGGTGGTCTGCCAGGGTCGACGGGACGGCGCGCGGGCTGGCGTTCGCAGCGGGGCGGCTGCTGGTTAGCACCGACACCGGTGCGCTGCATTGTTTCACCACCGCTGCCGTCGTGAAAACGGTTGTCAAAAAAACCGAGCCGGCCAGGTTGCCGGTCGACTTCGCCAAACGCTTGGCCAAGTCGGCGCGCACGGCCCGCGGCTGGGCCCTGGTCACCGACGTGGTCGACGGCCGGTTGTGCGCCGCGCTGGCGGAGCAGACGCAGTGGAGCATCATCGGCGTGAGCGCGGACGCCGGGCACGTCGCCGCTGCGCGGGAGCGGTTGGCCCAGCGCGGGCTGTACGGCAGCCGTGTCACCGTGCATTTCGCCGGAGGGGACACGCTGCCGTTCACCGATTACTTTGCGAACCTGATCACTTCCGAGTCGGCTTGGCTTGGCCAGGCGCCGGGCCGCTTGGCCAAGCGCGAGATGGAGCGATTGCTGCAGCCACACAACGGCGTTGCTTGGCTGGCACCGGACGCTGAACGCCACTTGGCCAACGGCCTGCCCGGGGCTGGTGAGTGGACGCACCAGTACGGCAACCCGGCCAACACCAGCAACAGCGGCGACGACCTTGTGCACAGCGACCTCGTGCTGCAATGGTTCGGCGGCCCCGGCGCGGCCCCGATGGTGGATCGGCATTTACGCGCTCCCGCGCCGCTCGCTGCGGAGGGGCGGCTGAATATCCCCGGCGAAAACTTGCTGATCGCGGTCGACGCCTACAACGGCACCGAGCTGTGGCGGCTGCCGCTGCCCGGTTCGCAGCGCTACTCGATGCCGTACGATGCCGGCTACATGTCGCTGGACGAAGGCCGGCTGTTCGCAGCGGTGGCAGACGAGGCGCGGTTGATCAACCTCGAGACCGGCGCGGTGGAGGGCATTTTTCCGGTGTCGGAATTCGTGCCCGGATCGAGGCGTCACTGGGGGCACACCGTGCTCGCGGACGGTCGCGTCTTTGGCACGGCGCAGCACACGACTGCGTCGCGTACCCAGCCAAGCCGGGCCCTGATCAGTGCCGACTACAACAACAATCAGGCCATGGTCACCGGCACGCACCTGTTCTCGGCCTCGCTCGAGAGCGGCCGGATTGGCGACGGCAAATGGGTTTACGAGGGCGGCACCATCCTCAACCCGACGATCACCATCTCCGACGATCGCGTGTATTTCATCGAGACCGGCAAGCCGTTGGGCGGCAACGGCCGGCACACGCTCGATGAACTCCGAAAGGCCGGCCTGAGGATCGTCTGTCTCGACGCGAAAACCGGCGGGCGGCTTTGGCTGCGCGGGGTCGGTGGCCGACTGGGCCAGAGCCGCAACATTCTGTTTCTCGCCGCGACCGACAGCCGGCTCGTGGTCGCGGGCAGCCGGCTCGGCAGCGGTAACGACACCGAGTACCTCGTGCAATGCCTCGACACAAAGACCGGTCGTGAGTTGTGGGCGGCAAGCCATTACAAGGGTCTGCCCGGCGCGTTCACGCACGGGGAACAGGTGCATCACCCGGTGATCCTCGGCGATCGACTGATCGCTGAGCCGGCGATTTACGAGCTGGCCACCGGTAAACGGCTCGGCCCGCTGGACAAGCCGACGGACTGGAACCTGAAACGCCCCGGGCACAGTTGCGGCACCCTCACCGGCGCGGGCGACTGCCTGTTTTTCCGCGCGGCCAATCCGACCGTGCTCGACCTCGGCAAGTCGGCGGCCGGCCGTTTTCAGGCCCTTGCGCCAACGCGCCCCGGATGCTGGATCAACATCCTTCCGGCACAGGGCCTCGTGCTGATCCCCGAGGCCAGCTCCGGCTGCGTCTGCCATTTCTCCCTCCAAACCTCCATGGCCTTTCGTCCTAGACGACCGCAAGAGCATCGTTAGGGAGGTGTTAGGATCGCCTGTCATCAAGCAACTGCAAATGCATCAGTTGCTGATTCGATACTGGAAGAGCGTCTTGTAAAGCCCGGCCTCCTTGTACAACGCCTTGCATTCCTCAAGTTCGTAGACTTCGTTGAACCAAGGATGGCGGTGCATAACCATGAAGGCCATTTCTTTTCTTTCCTTCATTTTCCCGACCCATTCGATCGCCTTATCATGCTCTCCCATGGCCGAATAAAAACGGGCGATAATATCGGCCTTGATGAACTCGTAATGACTGCGATGCAGCAGGTCGGACAAGAGCTTGTACGCTTCTTCCTTTTTGCCCCACTTCCAGTAAGTCACCCCAAGCGACATGACAGTGACCGGGTTGTCGGGGTCGTCCTTGATGCCTTGGAGCAGTAGTTTTTCTGCCTCTTCAAACTTGTTGGAATCCAGCAGAATGACCGAGCGCTCATGGATGCCCCATTGGAATGTTGGACTAAGTGATAGCGCGATCAAGTTGTGCTTTTCTGCCTGATCCATGTTCCCATTAAAGTATTCTGCAACAGCATAAACTTGATGAATGAATGCTGATTTGGGATCGCTTTTGATACTCCTCATTGCCATCAATGCCATGTTTTTTGAATCTCCGATGGCCATGTAATATGCCCCGTAAGTACTGATGGTGTCTGGATCGTTCGGGTTTCTTTTGATTGCACGATCCAGCAACTGCTTTGTTTTGTCCAAGTCTCGCTCAATGACCATTGCAATTTCAGCCAAACCGGAAAGCGCAGTAGGATGAAATGGGTGAATTTCCAGACATTTTTCGTATGCCGATTTGGCATTGGCATAGGCTACTTTTGGATAGGTGATGCTGACATTAGCACTATCGGCATGAGTGATACCGAGCAACGCATAAGCATCGGCGTAATCTGCATCGAGGTCGATGGCTTGCTCGAACAATTCGATGGCTTGAGCTATCGAATTCTTTGACCAGTCATTAATCAATGATTTGGCACGTTGCGCCAGGTCATACGCTTCAGGGTTCGTAGTGCCGCTTTTCTTTAGTTCGTTGAGTTTTGCTTCGTCGATGACGATGCCGTCGAGGTTCTCACCGACTGACTTGACGATTTGGCTTTGGAGGGTGAACAGATCCTTGTCGGTGCCTTCAAAATTCTTCGCCCAGTTGATTTCTCCGCTTGTCGTGTCGATGACCTGAACGTTGATCTTCAATTGAGGGCCGGCTTTTTGGATGCTGCCTTGGATCAAGGTGCCGGTGTTCAGTTCCTGCCCGATCTCGGTTGGAGATTTTTCCGTGTCTTTAAACGTCTTGGCTGAGATGGAGCCGATCACGGTCAGTCCATCCACGTTGGTCAGCATCGTGTTCAGGTCGTTGACGATGCCCTCGACGATGTGGTCGTTTTCTCCAGCGGTGCCGATGTTTTTGAATGGCAATACCACGATCCGATTTTTGTCCAGTGGTTTGGCTGGGGCCGTGGTGGTGGCTTTCGGTTTTGTGGCGGGGGTGCCGGGTTCGTTTGTCGGTTGTTCGCCGCTTGGCTTAAGCAGAAAGATTGCCGCGAGCAGGGCGACCACTGCGATGGCCGCGATGGCGAGGGCGGGGGATTTGCTCTTGGCTTGGCTGGGTGCGGTCGGCGCTTGGCCAAGAGCTTGGCTTGGCTCGCTATCATTGGTTGTGATGCCCAGGCGGGAGAGGGCGCGAAGCACACTGCCAATGGCT
The DNA here is from genome assembly GCA_964459315.1 of uncultured Verrucomicrobiota bacterium. Taxonomy (GTDB): domain Bacteria; phylum Verrucomicrobiota; class Verrucomicrobiia; order Limisphaerales; family UBA1096; genus UBA1096. Next base: position 10 of record CAYWMH010000120.1, on the reverse strand, counting down.
TCCTCCTCGT
>CAYWMH010000119.1:0-7219 GCA_964459315.1 uncultured Verrucomicrobiota bacterium | reverse complement strand
AGCCACTGGAAGTGCGGATGGGCAAGGGCAAGGCCAACGTCGACCACTGGGTGGCCGTGGTCAAGCCGGCCACAATGCTGTTCGAGGTCGAGGGCGTCTCGGAAACCGTGGCACGCGAGGCGTTGAGTTCGGCCGCGGCCAAGATGCCGGTTCGCTGCCGGTTCGCCCACCGGGATTAAAGAAACGACGCAGGATGAACATTTCAGAGATCAGGGACAAGACAAAGGTTGAGCTGGCCGCGCAGGGCCGCGATCTCCGAACGGAGCTGTTCAACCTCAAGCTCCAGAGGGCCACCAGCCAACTCGAGAAACCGATCCGCCTGCGCCAGTTGCGCCGCGACATCGCCCGGGTCGAGACACAGATTACCATGCTTGGGCGCAAGGAGGCGCTGGAGAACTTGGCGTCGGCGCTTGGCCAAGTGAAGGAGTTCACCGTGGACAGCGTGGCAGGAGCGTTGCGCGGCTTGGCCAAGGGCGACCGGAGCCGCAAGGACGTCTTGAAGCTATGCGGTGTCGTGTACAACAAGCAGCGGGTGCGCCTGACTGGCGGCGAGATGGCGCAGCTCATCCAGGCCAAGGGCAGGGACAAGGCCGTGGAGTTGGCCAAGCAGGCAGCGGGACGGAATTAAAAGAGCAATGACCGAGACAACAGCATCAGCACGCGAGAGTCGCCGAAAGGTCCGGGAGGGGGAGGTTGTCTCCACCAAGATGGACAAGACGGTCGTCGTGCGGATTTCCCGACGGATCGCGCATCCGCTCTACAAGAAAATCATCACGCGGTACAGCAAGTTCCAGGCGCACGACGAGAAGAACGAGGCACAGGTCGGCGACTTGGTGGAGATCATGGAGACCCGGCCGCTCTCCAAGACCAAGCGGTGGCGACTGGTTCGGATCGTGAAGCGCGGCGAGCTGGCCATGGCGGCCGAGGAGACCGCGGCCTGAGTTGGCGGTGAAACGAGGCGGAAGATGTTACAGCTTAGATCCAGATTAAACGTGGCCGACAACTCCGGGGCCAAGAAGGCGTGGGCCATCGGGGTGCTCGGCATCCGCAAGGACACCGCCTCCGTCGGCGACGTGATCAAGGCCCATGTGCGTGAGGCCACGCCGGACGGTAACGTGAAAAAGGGCGAGGTCGTCAACGCCGTCGTTGTGCGGACCAAGTCGCCGATCCGCCGGGACGACGGCTCCGTGCTGCGGTTTGACTCGAACGCCGTCGTGATCATCGACCCCGAGGGCAACCCGCGGGGCACGCGAATTTTCGGGCCGGTGGCCCGCGAGCTCCGGCAGAAGAAGTTCATGAAGATCATCTCACTGGCGCCGGAAGTCATCTGAATAATGGGAAACAAGCGGCACATCAAGAAAGGCGACACCGTCTATGTCCTCTCCGGCAACGAACGGGGCCGGAGCGGCAAGGTCATCGATGTTCAGACGGCGAACGAGCGCGTGGTGGTCGAGGGGCTGAACATGGTTAAGAAGCATATCCGCAAAAATCAGGATCAGCCGCAAGGGGAGATCGCCGAGCGCGAGGGCACCATCCACTGGTCCAACGTGATGCGCGAGGATCGTTATCTGCGCAACCGGACGGTCGAGGAGGCAGCTACTACCGAACAGGCCAACGACGAGGCCAAGTCTGAAGAATGATCCCCAGGTTACAGGAAAAATATCAGGAAGAAATCCGTACCAAGCTCCGCGGACTGGATAAGTACAAGAATGTCCACCAGGTGCCCAAGATCGAGAAGATCGTGATCAACATGGGCGTCAGCCCGGAGCTGGGGAAAGAGGTGCTGGGCGACGCGATGCGGGACCTGACCATCATCACCGGCCGCAAGCCGACATTGAACAAGGCCAAGGTCAGCGTGGCCAACTTCAAGCTGCGCAAGGGCATGACTACCGGCTGCCGCGTGACGCTTCGCCGCCAGGGCATGTACGAGTTTCTCGACCGCCTGGTCGCCACCGCGCTGCCCCGGATTCGGGATTTTCGCGGGGTGAAATCAACAGGGTTCGACGGGCACGGCAACTACTCCGTTGGCGTGGATGACCAGTCCATCTTCCCGGAGATCGACGTGGACAAGGTCAAGCACACGCAGGGGATGGACATCACCATCGTTACCACCGCCAAGAACGATGATGACGCCTACGAGCTATTGAAGGAATTTGGAATGCCGTTTGACGGCGAACGTAAATAGGGACGATATGGCAAAAAAAGCCTGGATGGAGCGAAACAAGCGCAAGGCCAAGACGGTGGCCAAGTATGCGGCCAAGCGGGCCGAGTTGAAGGCCAGTGGCGACTACGAGGCCTTGGCCAAGCTGCCGCGCGACGCCAGCCCGGTGCGGCTGGTCAACCGGTGCGAGGTCACTGGCCGGCGCCACGGGTATTTCCGCAAGTTCCGGGTGTCCCGGCTGACGTTCCGCGAACTGGCCCGCTCGGGGATGATCCCCGGCGTGACCAAGGGAAGCTGGTAAGGAGAGAGGCATGGACCCGATCGCTGATTTATTGACCTGCATCCGCAACGCCAACCAGGCGTTGAAGCCGGAAATCTCCGTGCCCCACTCCCGCATCAAGGAGAGCGCCGTGCGCATCCTGAAGGACGAGGGCTATCTGGAGTCGTTCAATGTTGAGGGTGACATCAAGCGGAGCATCCGCATCCAACTCAAGTTTCAGGGCCGCAAGGGCATCATCTCCGGGCTGCAACGGATAAGCAAGCCGGGGCTGCGCCACTACACTTCGGCCAAGGATATCCCGCTGGTGTTGGGCGGCATGGGCATCGCCGTGGTGAGCACCCCGCAGGGGCTGATGAGCGGACACGACGCCCGCCGGAAGAACCTCGGCGGCGAACTGCTTTTCAAGGTCTGGTAACGGAAACGGAAACAATGTCACGAGTCGGGAGCAAAACAATCGAAGTACCGGACAAGGTCAAGGTGGCCATCGCCGCCGGCCATGTCTCGGTCGAGGGGCCCAAGGGCAAACTGGAACTGGACATGCCCAGACGCACCAGCGTCTCCCAGGAGGAGAATACGCTGAGTGTGGCACGCGACGGTGACGACCGCGAGGCCAAGGCGATGCACGGTCTCGGCCGCTCGCTGCTCAACAACATGGTGATCGGCGTGTCGGAGGGGTTCGTGAAGAAACTCGAGATCAACGGGGTCGGCTTCAAGGCCGCGGTCAGCGGCAGCACCGTCACAATGAACCTCGGCTACTCACACCCGATCAAGTACGACCTGCCCGACCAGGTGAAGGTGTCTGTGGACAAGGACACCAGCGTCACCATCGAGGGGCCGGACAAGCAGAAGGTGGGCCTTGTGGCCGCCGAGTTGCGCGGGTTCTACCCGGTGGAGCCGTACAAGGGCAAGGGCGTCAAGTACGCCGACGAGCACGTCCGCCGCAAGGAAGGCAAGACGGTACAATAATTTTTGAGACGCCGCGGCTTGAGCCGGGGCAGGTGAAATGAGAACTGACAAAAAACGGGATCTGATGAAACGCCGCCGGTGGCGCATCCGCAAAAAGATTGTGGGCACGGTCGAGCGCCCCCGCATGAGCGTGCGTTTCACCCACAAGAACATCTATGTCCAGTTTATCGACGATGACGCCGGCAACACCCTCGCCTCCGTGTCCACCCGGACCAAGGCATCCGGCAGTCTGTCCGCCAACGCGACCGGCGCGGGCGAGATCGGCAAGCTGGCCGGCGAAGCGGCCAAGGCGGCCGGCATCACGACGGCCGTGTTCGACCGCAGCGGCGCCCGGTTCCACGGGAAAGTCAAGGCACTGGCCGACGCAGCCCGCGAGGCAGGATTAACACTATAAGGATCACCGTGGCTGACGAACCCAATCAAAACGAGAGTACTCCCTCCGCCGAGGAGCCGAAGGCGGCACCGGAGGCAAGCGCCGAGGTGAAACCAGCTGAGGCACAACCTGCCACGCAAGGCGACGCCAAGCCGCTTGGCCAAGCGGAGCAACACCGGGGTGGCGGCGATCGATTCGGAGGCCCCGGCCAGCGCCAAGGCGGCGGTGGCGGCCGGTTTGGAGGCCCCGGCCAACGCCAGGGCGGCCCCGGCCAGCGCGGGCGGTTTGGCGGCAATGATAAGCCCGATGACGGGTTCACCGAGAAAGTGATTTGCATCAACCGCTCGGCCAAGGTGGTCAAGGGCGGCCGCCGTTTCGGCTTCAGCGCCGTGGTGGTTGTGGGTGACAAAAAGGGCCGGGTCGGCATGGGGCAGGGCAAGGCCAACCAGGTTGCCGACTGCATCCGCAAGGCCAGCGAAAACGCGCGCACACAGTTGCTGAATGTCTGCGAACTGGCCGGCGTGCGGAACATGCTCAGCAAGTCGCTTGGCTCGAACAACCCCGTGAACGTGGCCAAGGCCACGCTCGACGGCCTGCTGAAATTGCGCGACCGGAACGAAGTCTTGAAGGCCCGTGGCAAAACCGTCGCGGAACCGGAGCCCGAAGCCGCTGCGGAACCGGCCGCCGCCGCGGAATAACGACCCAGACCAGACATGCGACTGCACGATTTAAAACCAGCCTCCGGATCCAAGCACCGGCGCAAGCGGATCGGCCGCGGCCCCGGCAGCGGGCGCGGAGGCCACACCAGCACCCGGGGCCAGAAGGGCCAGGGTTCCCGCTCCGGCTCCTCCACCCGGCCGGGGTTTGAGGGCGGCCAGTTGCCGCTCGCCCGCCGCCTGCCCAAGCGCGGCTTCAACAACAAGCGCTTTGCCACCGTGTATATCCCGGTCAACCTCGACAGCCTCAACCAGTTTGAGGACGGCGCCCGGGTGGATGAGGCGGTACTCCGCGAAGTCGGTCTCGTGAACGGCCGGGGCGACGGGGTCAAGGTTCTCGCCCGCGGTAAGCTGGAGAAAAAACTTACCGTTTGCGCGGCCGCATTCAGCGCCAGCGCAAGGGCGGCCATTGAGGAAAAGGGCGGCTCCTGCGAGGTGGCAGCCAAGGGCGGCGCGGCCGCCGCTTCCCAGGAATAGCTCTTGATTTTGACCGCCCGATAAACGCAATCGATGGCCAGTGACAACTACATAAGCCGCATGGTCCGCGGGTTCCGGAACTGCTTCAAGATCCCGGAGCTGAGCGAGCGGATTATCTTCACCCTCCTGGTGCTGGCGGTCTGTCGTTTGATTGCCTGGGTGCCGATCCCAGGATTGGACGGCGTGGTGTTGCAGGGCTACTTCGACCAGTTGCGCGAAGCGCAAAGCCAGGAAGGGATCGGTTTCATGGGCATGTACAGTATGTTCACCGGAGGTGCCTGGGAGCGGTGCTCTATCGGTGGCCTCGGGATCATGCCGTACATCAGCGCGACGATTATTTTGCAGTTAATGACCCCGATCTTCGGCCGGCTCTCCCGTCTCCAACGCGAGGAGGGGGGGCGTGTCAAGATCATGCAAATTGGACGCGTGATGACATTGTTCCTCTGTCTCGGCCAGGGTTTTGTCATGTCGCTAGGCTGGTTAAACCCGGGCACGGTATTTGGTAACTGGACCGGCGGCGACTTGGTTCTTTTCCCAGGCCCTTGGTACCACATACAGACCATGATGGCGCTCACCTGCGGCACGATGCTGCTGATGTGGCTGGGTGAGCAGATCACCGAGCGGGGCATCGGCAACGGCGTTTCGCTGGTCATCACGATCGGCATCGTGGCGGATCTGCCAAGGGCGCTGCCGATGATTTGGGACCGGTACGGGCCGGAGTCGACCGGAGACCATGGCCTGTTCGAGGGGATTTTCCTGGTACTCCTGTTGCTGGTGGTGGTGGCCGGGGTGGTTGCGGTGACGCAGGCCCAGCGCAAGGTGCCGGTGCAGCATGCCCAGCGTGCAGTCGGCCGCAAGGTGTACGCCGGCGGAAGTTCGTTCATGCCACTGCGTGTTAATTACTCCGGCGTTATGCCGCTGATTTTCGCCCAAGCCATCCTGATGTTCCCCGGGATGGTGTTCAACGCCTTGGGTGCCAAGTTTCCATTCTTCCAGGATGTAGCATTTTGGTTTACGCCGGAACATTGGTTCTATTATTTCACCTACGCGATGATGATCATGTTCTTCGCCTACTTCTGGGTGGCGACTACGTTCAACGAGATCGAGATCGCCGATAACCTGAAGAAAAACGGCGGCTATATCCCCGGCATCCGGCCGGGCAAGGCGACCAGCGACTTTTTGCACCGGACAATGAGCCGGATCACCTTTGCGGGTGCCACGTTCCTAGTGATCATCGCCCTCATCCCGATGCTGCTTGGCCAAGCGCTGGCCATCCCATTCCAAGTATCCCAATTCTTTGGCGGGACGAGTGTTTTGATCGCCGTGGGTGTCACGCTCGACACCATGCGGCAAATGGAGTCGTATCTGTTGATGCGGCATTACGACGGATTTTTACGGAAGGGCCGCGTGCGTGGCCGCTTCTGACGCTGGCGGTGAAACAAGCCCCCAGCGGTTTGTTCCTTGATAGAAACCGGCCAAGCCTTGCCTTGGCTCTGGATGGGGCGAGACGACGCCCGGAGATGGCATGATCCAGTTGAAGAAAGATCATGAGATTGAGGCCATGCGCTTGGCCGGTGGGGTGGCTTCCACCGTGTTGCGCGAGGCGGCTGCATTCGTCCAGCCCGGCGTCACGACGCTGGAGATCGACCAGTTCGCAGGGGAGCGCATCCGCCATCACGGTGGCAAGAGCGCGTTCCTTGGTTACCGGAATTATCCGTGCGAGATTTGCATCTCCGTCAACGAGGAAGTCGTGCACGGCTTGGCCTCCGGGCGTCAGGTGCAGTTCGGCGACATTGTCAGCCTTGATGTCGGGGTGCGTTACGACGGCTACATCGGCGACAACGCGACGACCGTGGCCGTCGGCGGATGCGACCCCGCTGTGCAGCGGCTGATGGAGGTGACCGAGAACGCCCTGGACGATGCGCTTGGCCAAGCGCTGCCCGGGAACAAGGTCATCGATATTTCCCGGGCCATCCAGAGGTGCGCCGAGGCCAATGGCTACAGCATCGTGCGGGAGTTTGTCGGGCACGGCGTGGGCAAGAAGGTCCACGAGGATCCGCAGATCCCGAACTTTGACGACGGCAGCCGTCGTTCCCCGGTCCTGAAGCCGGGGATGACTCTGGCCATCGAGCCGATGGTCAACCTTGGCCAACGGCACGTCGAGGTGCTGGAGGATGGCTGGACGGTGGTGGCCCGGGACGGGTTGCCATCGGCTCATTTTGAGCACACCATCCTCGTGACCGACG
>CAYWMH010000118.1:0-7263 GCA_964459315.1 uncultured Verrucomicrobiota bacterium | reverse complement strand
CAGTTGCCAGAGGAAGTCGCCGCTCTTTTCGTCCAGGCACAACAAAATGCTGCGGTCGCCTTCGTGCTTCGCGTCGCGCATCGAGTCGTTGTTGGTGCCAACGAAGATCTTGCCGTTGGAGATGGTCGGGTTGCCGTAGCTTTGCGTGCCGAGCTTGGCCGCCCACTTGACGTTTTTGGCGGTGGATAGGTCGACCTCCTCGGTTCCCTGCTTGAATTCGCCCGGCTCGACCTTGTCAGGCAGGCCAGTGGCCCCGGCGGCGAACATATTGCGGCCCAGTGTGTTGCCGCCCCACTGCGGCCAATCCGCTGCCTCGATGGCAGCGCTACCAAAAATACTGGCGGCCAATCCGGCCACGATCACATTTCTTAGTTTTTTCATCATCTAGCTAAATTAACGATTGGGCGTCACTTTCACGTTGTCGATGTACACAGGCATCTCCTGCGGGGAGAACCCGAATAGTCCCGGCGAGCCGCTCTTGTGCGCGTTGTTGTGCTTGAACTCCAGAGTCCAGCTTTCCGGCTCGGCTTCGGCACGTGGCCAAACCTTGGCCCGGATCATCCCCGAGCCGTCTGCGGCCACGTCGATGCGCGCCTTGATTGTTTGCCACGTGTTGGCCTTCCAACGGTAGTTCGGAGGCGAGCCACGTTCCGGCACCCGGATGCGGTCGAGGTTGGAGTTGATCTCAAGCTTCTGCTCGTTACCCTTTAATACGATGTAGTAGCGCTGGTTGATGATACCAACATCGGACATCTTCCTGCGTCGGCCATCCGTCAGCACATCGGCCTGGACGGTGTAGTTGCTCATACCCTGTTCTCCGATGAACACCGTGGCGCGCTGCAGCCGCTTGTTGTCGATCGTCTTGCGCAGCACGTTGGAGCCGTCCCGCTCGCGAACCTCGAACTTGAACCGCGCCCCAATCCACGGCAGCGGCGGGTAGGCGAATTTTACACCGTCGTCCACAAGACTGTCCTCCGTCAGCTTGAAGCCCTCGAAATCCTCACTCAGCGGCGGCGCCGGCAGCACACGGCCTCGGATCACGCCCGTCAGTCCACCCAGCGTCGCTCTGAATGCACCAGCGGAACTGATCATTTTTTTGTCGGCGACGATCTGGCCGCGGTCGTTGAACGAGGCGTTCATGCGGGCCTTCACCTTGGCCGTCGGCGGGATGTACGACTCCCACTTGAGCGTCGAGCCGTCCACCTCCTCGACGAGGAAGCCGTTGGCATCGAGCTTGCGCGTGCGGAAGGAGACCGCTTGGCCCGGCGCGAGCACGATTTCCGACGGCACGATCTGCAACCGCGTCGCTTCACCAGCGTCGGGCCAGCGCTTGGCCAAGGGCGGTTTGGCCAGCCCGCGGCTCCGTCCCGCTTGGCCAAAGCAGTAAAGCTTCTTCGTGGTCTGCACGTAGACCTTTCCGTTGTAAATCGAGGGTGTAGCAAAACAGCGGCCGTCTAACACCGCGTGCGACAAGATCTTGGCCTCGTTTTTGCCTGGTTTTATTATGTAAAATGCGCCGTGCGTGCCGGTGCCGCCCTTGGCCGCACCGCCTTCGCCGGCCGGGTTTTCGAGCATCGGCAGGTAGATTTTTCCATCTGCGAACAGCGGCGAGGCGTTGCGCTGCTCGATGCCGAGCTTGATCTTCCAGTTTTCCCTGCCGGTGACGATGTTGACACTGTGCAGCTCGCCTTTTTCGGCGACGACATAAATAGTGTCTCCGACGAGGATCGGTGAGCTGGTGGAGGTGGTGATCTTCTGTGACCAAAGCTCAACCTGTTTGCGCTCGATGACGACCGGGTTGGCGTCCTTAGGCTGCACGTGCGGAATCTTGAACCCGACCATCTGCCCCGGCTCGTAAGGCGTGCCGTAGATCGCGGCGGCGATCTCATCGTTGTAAACAACGACCGATGCGTTGATGCCCGCTTTGAAGAGCGGCACCTGCCAAATCGCCTCGCCGGTTCGGGCATTGGCGCAGATCACGCTGCCGTCGCCGGTGGTGGCGTAAAAGACGCGCTTGCCGTCGAGCCAACCAAGCGCCGGTGATGAGAAGCAACTGTCCTTCGGCCGGCCGCCCGGCTTGGCCGCCCAGGCCAGTTCGCCGGTTTTTTTGTCGAAGCCGTAAAAGCGATCCCACGGCGGTCCCTGCGCACCCCAGTTCGCCATGATGCCGCGCGTGATCACGAGGTCGCGGTCAACCACGGGAGTGGCAGTGCGGCCATTCGGGAAAGTCATCCTGCCCAGCGCCTCCATCAACGAATGTTGCCACAGCATTTTTCCTTCCGGTGTGAACGACGCGAAGATTCCCTGCGTGCCCTGGAAGAACAGGTTGCCGGTCTCGGGATCGATCGTCGGGCTGGAGGAGGCGTAGCGCGTGTAGATGATATCGCTCAGGAAGTCGTTGAACTTGTGCTCCCAAAGAGGCTTGCCGGTCTCGGCTTCGAAGCAAAACACGCCCTCCTGCAGATCGGCTCCCTCGCCGAGATGACCGACAACGAAGAGTCGTCCGTTTGCCACCGTCGGGGTGGATCGACCCGGCAGATCGACCGTCCAGAGCGCGTCCGCCGCCTGGATGCTGTCCGGCAGATGAGTCTCCAGCGAAACGCCGGTTTGCAGCGGCCCGCGCATATGGAGCCAACCCTCGACGGGGGCCGCCGTCGCCGCGATGGCAGCCAGGCTCAAACTCAGAGAAATCGGCGTTTTCATTTAAAACCTCAGTAAAATCAGCGCTTGGCCAAAGGGGTACCCCTTCAAACAGCCAAGGGCAAACAGCACGGCCAGCCTAACGAGCGACGTGACCCATGCAACCAAATAATACTTACACGTATCAATTCCGGCCAAGCCAACGGGTTGCTTGGCCAAGCGGTTGGGCGATCAAATCATGGTGCCGTCCGGGATGACGGCGTTTTTCGGGATGATCACGATACCGTCCCGGACGAAATAATTTTTTCCGTCAAGATGCTCCGGCTTGTCGTCGGGAGAGATGACGCAGTTGGCGCCAACGCGGGCATTCTTGTCAACGATCGCGTTTTCGATCCGCGTGTTGCCGCCCACGCCGATGCGCGGGATGCCATCCCGGTCACTGGCCGCCTTCGATGCCTCGGTCTCGTAACTGTTCGAGCCAAGCAGGATCGACCGATGGATGCGGCAGCCCGGCGCAATAAGGCTCCGCACGCCGATGTGGCTTTGACTAATGCGCGATCGGTCGATGATGCAGCCGTCAGAGATGATGGCCTGGTCAATCGCCGCCCCGTTGATCTTCGAGGCCGGCAGAAAACGCGGGCGCGTGTAGACCGGCGTCTCCATCTCGAAGAAGTCAAACTGTGGCAACGCCGTGGTCATGTCCAGGTTGGCCTCGAAGAAGGCCCGAATCGTGCCGATGTCCTCCCAGTAACCCTGGTACACATGGGAGTAGACGGCGTGCGTGTCGATGGAGCGCGGGATGATGTGCTTGCCGAAGTCTGTCATCTCGTTCTCGAGCAGCTCGATGAGCGTCTGCCGGTTGAACAGGTAGATTCCCATCGACGCGAGGTAATGGTCGCGACCTGTCTCGAGGCCATGCTCGGTGAGCTGTGCGGCCGGGAGCCGAAGCGAATCGAGCAGCTCCAGCGTGCGAGGCTTCTCGACGAATCGGCTGATTCGGCCCTGCTCGTCGTTGTGCATGATGCCAAAACCGGTGGCATTTTCGCGGCTCACCGGGATGGTGGCCACGGTCAACTCCGCCTCCCTCTCAAGGTGCGAGGCGATGATCTCGCGGAAGTCCATCCGATAAAGCTGGTCCCCGCTCAGGATCAGCATGTACTCAAAGTCGTTGTTCAGCAGGTGAATCAGGTTCTTGCGGACGGCGTCGGCCGTGCCCTCGTACCACGAGTCGCTCGTCGGCGTCTGCTCCGCCGCAAGGATGTCGACAAACCCGCGTGAAAAGTGGTCAAACTTGTACGAGTGGGAGATGTGCCGGTGCAGCGAGGCGGAATTGAACTGGGTCAGCAGGTAAATCTCATTCAGCCGGGAGTTGATGCAGTTCGAAATTGGGATATCCACCAGGCGATATTTCCCCGCCAGCGGGACGGCCGGCTTGGAGCGGTCGCGGGTCAGCGGAAATAGGCGCGATCCCTGTCCCCCACCCATGACCACCGACAACACCCGGGCCTTACCTGCTCTTGTGACTACCTGCGACATTGCGGACGAGTTTTTGAACCTCCGCCGACTCTACGCCGTGCAAGGCTAGCTCACAAGCGGGATGCACCGCTTGGCCAAGCGGCGGGGTTCTCCTGACGGTCGTCAGTTGACAGGCTGAAGGGGATCCTCCTGGATGAAGTTTCGGTTATCGACCGTGGCGCGGTGCAGCGCGTATTGAATGTTGCCCAGCTTTTCGACGGTGCTCATCGAACGGCCGTCCTCGGTCTCGATGTCCGCGGCCAGCGCCATGACAGTGTCGAGCATCATCTGGTTGGCCGACACCTCGCCGAAGTGCTGGATAAGATGCTCGGCATCCCGCTTCAGCGCTGGGATGTCGCGCTCGACGATGGCCGTCTTCTCGCTGGCCAGCAGGTTGTCGCGGAGCGAAATCAGGTTGCCGAAAAGGTCGCCGCCTGTTCGCGAATCTTTTACCAGACCGATCGCGCCGGTGGCACCTTCGTTCTCGCCGGGGATGTCTGTCGTCACCGAGAAACCGCTGCCAAGCTCATCGACCCCCACCCCGCTGTCGCCACGATAACTGACCTCAGTGATCTTTCCGGCGGCGTCCTTCTTTGCCTCGAACGGGGCGTCCTTGGCCTGTTCGCCGCCAAACAGAAAGTCTCCATCGCCATCCTTGCGGTTGGCTATGGAGACGCCCTCCTCGAGCAATTGATCCACCTGCCCGGCGGCGGCACTCATCGCCTCCGGCGTCGCCTCGGCGGCCTTGTCCGCGATGTCGCCGGCCTTGCTCTGGACTTTTTGCAGGTCGTCCAGCGCCTGCTCGTTGGCTTCGACACGCACCTTCAGGTCGGCCGCCTTCGCACCGTCCAGCTCAAGGCTCTTCATCGCGATGCTGGCCGGGCTCTCGGGGCGGGCCACCTCACCTACCGGGTCGGCCCGGCGCACCCCGCCCACGGCATCCACTGACGCTGCGCGGGCCGCCTTGGCGGCGGCCACCCGCGAGGCCGTGGAGGGTCGGCTCGTGCCCACCCGGTTGATTTTTCCTGCCATTTGCTTGTTGGTTGCGCCTGATGAAACCGGCTAAACCGCAGCAACACTGACTCGCCGCTTGGCCAAGGGCAACCCTTTTTTCGCCCGCTTGGCCAAGCGCCGGCCCGGGCTACTCGGCGACGAGTTGCAGAATACTCCCCGCCGGGTCGCGCTCGGTCGCCGGGTTGGCCACCAGCGGCAGCAGGTACAGCTCGCCGGCGGTGTCCTCACCAAAGCTGGCGATCTGGTACACCTTGCCCTTCTGCTGGTGAATGGTGCCGTGCTCGGTCGCCTTGCCGTCCTTTTGGCGAACGGCAAAAATCAGGCCGGTGGTGAAGTCACCGTAAACATACGCCCCACGCAGTTTGGGAATCGCCGTGCCGCGGTAAACGTAGCCGCCGGTGATACTCACACCGTAGCCGTGGCCGGGGAACTTGCACTCCTTCTCGATCCCGGCGTGGTGGGCGTACTCGATCACCGGGTCGATCCAATCGCCCTTGGCCGGGCCGTCCTCCTTGAACTTGTGAAACGACTCGCGGATGTTCCAGCCGTAGTTGCCGCCCTTGGTGATCAGGTTGACCTCCTCCCATTTGTTCTGCCCGACGTCCGCCGCCCAGAGGTCGCCGGTCTCCCGGTCGAAGCTCATGCGCCAGACATTGCGCAGGCCGTACGCCCAAATCTCGCCGCGCGCGCCGTCCTTGTGGCCGGCGAACGGGTTGTCGGCCGGGATGCCGTAGGCAAGCTTGCCGGTGCGGGAGTCGACATCGATCCGGAAAATCTTGCCCAGCAGGTTGGTCAAGTTCTGTGCGTTGTCGTGCGGATCATTCGCCTTGCCGCCGTCACCCGAGGCGACATAAAGCTTGCCGTCCGGCCCGAACACCATCACTCCGCCGTTGTGGTTCCAATACGGTTGCGGGAACTCGAGCAGGACGCGCTCCGACTCCATATCGGCCCTGTTCGGGTGCGCCTTGGCCACGGTAAACTCGCTGATCACGCTGCGCTTCGGCTTCTGCTGCGAGTAGTAGACATAAAACTTCCCGTTGTCGGCAAACTTGGGATGGAACGCCATGCCGAGCAGCCCCTCCTCATTTTCGCGCCACGGCTTGCGCTCGCTGATGTCGAAAAACACCTCCCGCTTGGGATGGACCGCATGTTTGTCGCTTGGCAAAATGATGATTGCCCCGCCCTGTTCCAGGCAAAACAGCCGCCCGGAACCATCCGGCGCGGTCTCCAGCCAAAGCGGCCGGGTGGTCTCCAGGCCCTTCCAGACCGGCTTTAAGCCCACCTTCGGCAACTCCGCCACAGCGGCGGCCAGGCCGATGAACAGCGACAATCCAACAGAGAAAAAACGCGATTGCATGCCCGGAGTAAACGCACTCTATCCCGGGAAGTCAAACCATTGAATGACTCCTAGCCCGTTTAAAACGATGATACCTCCGGCAGCAAGCCGAGTAACCCGTTCGATTGGTCAAGCGCTTGGCCAAGTGGATAATTTCAAAATAAAATGTCAGGTTTTTCGTCCGAGATTCGTTATTAAAACCAGTGGTGCTTTCTGAACAGGACATTTTGAAGCGACTAATGGGCCAGCGCGATCGCGTGTCGGCGGCGGCCTGGCTGGTGGTCCGGGACGCCCACGCGGCGGAGGATATTTTTCAGAATGTCGCTCTCAAGGCCTTGGCCAAAGAGGTGACATTCGACTCGGACGGAGCTCTGATGTCGTGGGCCTTCATCACGGCCCGGCGCGAGGGGATCGACTGGTTGCGGCGCCAAAAAAATGCGCCTGTCAGCCTGGATGAAACCATCCTCGAGGTGCTTGAGGCGGAGTGGGCCGACGAATCGCTTGGCCAAGCTGACGGCCGCAGCCAGGCGCTGCGCGACTGTCTGAACGAACTGCCTGAAAAATCGCGCGAATTGCTTAAGCTGCGTTACTTTGACGGGCAACGCTGTGAAGAAGTGGCCTCTCTACTCGGCGCCAAGCTGGACGCGATCTACAAGCGACTCTCCCGACTGCACAACTCATTGAAAGACTGCATTGAGACAAAGCTCAATCAAGCGGTTAGTTAAATCATCTCTTAACCAAATGGCATTGAACCAAGA
>CAYWMH010000117.1:6832-7279 GCA_964459315.1 uncultured Verrucomicrobiota bacterium | reverse complement strand
TTTATTTTATGTATCTGACAATTCTTTATCACTCCTGTTGGATAGTTCACTAAAATTTTCTGATTCTAGTGGTGTTTTTTGTTTTGCATCTTCCATATAATTTGCATCTCGAGACTGAATCCGCTAGCGCGAGCTGCGGGACCCGCAAACGACTTTGTTAAGCATGGCCGTATTGGTGAGTTTCGAGCGTCCGGCGTGCATAGGGCGAAGGATGCTTATTCAAGCGCATTGGCGATCCTGGCCGACCCCGACGATCCTGATCCTGTCTATTACCCGGATGAATACCGGGGCATTTTCCTGGATAACATCCGGGAGGAACTGCTCGCAGAATACAGGGGTGAGTTGAAACTTCTCCAGTCAGGCTGGAGTCCCCTTGGTTCCCCGAGTCAAGAAACCTCTTTGGTGGATGCGCTTTCTGCGCTGGATCCCGCCATGTACCCGTTCAAT
>CAYWMH010000117.1:2443-6822 GCA_964459315.1 uncultured Verrucomicrobiota bacterium | reverse complement strand
GAACGCTCACCGTGAATTGGGCGGGCAGGGCGTCCTAGCCTCGAAAGAAACGACACAAAATGGAAAAATCTCTGATAAATGAACTGAATGAGCACCTGACGCTTTGCGGGGAGGCCTACGAACTGGTTCAAGAGGAGAACCGTATCCTCAACTCGGTAACGCCTAGGGAAGCCTACGCCCATACCGACCGCAGGAAGGGGTTACTGGAGCGCGTCACGGGTTCAATGGTACGGGTCAAGGCGCATAAGGCGCTTTGGGGGATACTTTCGCCGGCTGAGCGGGCAAATAGCATGGATGTCTCGAACCTAATCAAGCAGAACATGGATCTGATCATGAAAACCGTAATGCTCGACCGGGAGAACGAAAAACTGATACTTCAGCATGGCATGGTGCCTCCCAATCAGTTACCATCTTCGCGGCAGAACAACCCGACGGCGGTTGCCGGAATTTACCGGCGTCACTCAACCTGACAGGCCCCGGTAAAACCAGATGCCACTTGAAAAGGTCATATTGGCCGAAGGTGACGACAATCTTCGTCGAACCGTGGCTGAGTTTATCCGCAGCAAGAGGATCGATGTGGCCGAGGCGGGTACGATACAGGATGGCTACAACTATCTCCGCACGGATGAGTTGGATCTGGGTTTCATCGACGCGAAACTGCCCGAATGCAAGTTGCGGGACTTTTTCGGGGACATTAGTCAACGGGCCGAAAAGCCGCTCCTGATTCCGCTGGTCAACGGCGAGCCGGATTCCTTCGTTCTTGATTGTTTCAAGGCGGGTGCCTTCGACTATCTGGCCAAGCCGTTTTCCCGCGAGCAAATCGAGATAGCACTCCACAAGGCCGGCAACTTCAACCACATCGCCCGGGCCAATGCGGCCATGGTGGAGGGCGTGGTGGATGATGCCGACCGGGAAATCCTGGGGGAATCCGACCTGATTGC
The DNA here is from genome assembly GCA_964459315.1 of uncultured Verrucomicrobiota bacterium. Classification (GTDB taxonomy): domain Bacteria; phylum Verrucomicrobiota; class Verrucomicrobiia; order Limisphaerales; family UBA1096; genus UBA1096. The sequence continues at coordinate 5,881 of CAYWMH010000117.1, read as the reverse complement.
AGAGACCCGCACGCTGGTCAAGAGGGTTGCGCAGACACAGGTAACCGTACTCATCCAGGGCGAAAGCGGCACCGGCAAGGAGTTGGTTGCCCGGGCGTTGCACGCGCAAAGCCCGCGGGCGCAGAAACCGTTTATCAAGATCAACTGCGCCGCCTTGCCGGAGACGCTGATCGAGAGCGAGTTCTTCGGCCACGAGAAGGGAGCATTCACCGGCGCCGTGTCCAGACGGCAGGGACGGTTCGAACTGGCTCACGAGGGGAGCATTCTGCTGGATGAAATCAGTGAAATTTCACTGGCCATGCAGGCTAAGCTGTTGCGGGTATTGCAGGAGCAGGAGATCGAGCGGGTCGGTGGCAACAAGACGGTGAAGGTCGATGTCCGCGTGATCGCCACAACAAACCGCAATCTTGAGGAGAGTGTCGAGAAGGGCGAGTTCCGGCAGGATCTTTTCTTCCGGTTGAACGTGGTTCCGGTTTTTGTCCCGCCGTTGCGGGATCGCGCCGGGGATGTTCTTTTTCTGGCCGAAAAATTCCGTGAGCTTTTCGTCCGCAAGCACGGGATCGCGGCTGGGTCGTTCAGCAAGGAGAGCAAAAAGTGCCTGGTGGATCATCATTTCCCAGGGAACGTCCGCGAACTGCAGAACGTCGTTGAGCGCGCCGTCATCCTGTGCGGGGCGGATGGCGTACTCAACCCTGAACAACTGAATTTAACCGGCAACAAGTCCAGCCGAACGGAAGCCTCCGCGGAAGGCAGGTCGTTCCAGAAACTCGAGGATGCCGAGAAGGATCACATCATACGCGCACTCGCCGAGACAGGCCACAATCGCACCAAGGCGGCGAAGCTTCTCGGCGTCAGTGTCCGGACGCTCCAGAACAAGGTTGCGGCCTACAAGAAGGAAGCCAAGAACGAAGAGGACTTGGCCAAACTCGGGCTGAACGCGGATTGATCGCTTGCCGGCTCGGAAGCACTTGGCCAAGCGGATTACGGGCCGGGCGGCTTCATTTCGGCGGCGATCAGGCCCCGGACCTGCTGCACGGGAATGCCTTCGGTTGAACTGATTCCCGCTACGACACCGGCCACGTAGGCGGTGGAAAATGAGGTGCCGGTTCCAAAATAGGTCTGATTATTGAATACCGTCATTCCGGCGCCGGGGGCGGCTACCTCGACGAATGCCCCGGTGTTGGCGTAATTGGCCACATCCCGTCCGCTGAAGTTCAGAGCGGTCACCCCCACCACCTCCGGTTGGGCCGCCGGGAAGACAGGCCGGCCGGTCGGCTCGTTGCCAGCCGCGGCCAGGAACAACACTCCCTCCCTCGTGCCGGCCTGGATGACCGATCGCATGAGCGGGTTCTGTTCATCCGAGCCAAGGCTCAAGCTGATAATGTCTGCCCCGGCCTCGATAGCCGCCTGCACGCCTTGTGCCACGGCAAACGTTGAAGTGCTCTCGTGCTGGCCGTAGACGTCAACCGGCAGAATCTTCACGGATGTTTCCCGCGTATCCTCGAGGGACGATGAGAGGCCCCGAAGGATGGTTTCCGCCATAGATGTTCCGTGGTTCACCTGATCCGGATGGTCAGCTGCATCCCCGGCCATTGAGATTTCGGGCAAGAGGAACTCCCCAACACGGGAGCCGTCCCGCTGGACGCTCGAGTCGATAAGCCCGATCACAATCCCGTCCTCATCTGCTGATGCTGGCCGGAGATTGAGTGAGGGCGCGCTGAGCCCAACCGGGGAAAGGGCAGCAGGCGGAGTGATCCCAAAGTTGCTGTCTATGGAGTCGACACCGCTGTTCTGGCTGAGCAGCGTGCGGGCTTTTTCGGCGAGTTGTTCGTTCTCGAAGCGAAGCCGGTAAATGCCAAGACCCTCGATTTCGCCGACGATTTCTGCGCCCAGCTGTTTCGCGAGTGCCTCGATGTCGATGCCGGAGCCAGGCTTGAGGGTGATGACCAGTTCGTTCGGGATGATCGCCTTTTTCTTTTTCTTTTCCGGTATGCGCTTGGCCAAGCGCTTGGTTGGGACGATCCGGACTACGGCCCGGGTCGATGAGGTTTTGTAGACCAGCAATTTCGACCGGCTGCCGGGTGAGGGGATTACCGCAAAGTTAACATTACTCAACAGGCGGCGGAGCGCCTCGGAATGCTTGAGATCACTAAACCGGGTCGTGATTCGCATCTGCAAATCCGGCTCGACAAAAATCTCCCATCTTCCTTGATCGCCCAGGGATTGAAGGACTTTTTCCAGCGGCCACTGCTCAATCTGCACAGTCGCCGTTCCGTCGGGGCGCCAATTGAGCGTGCCGCCCTGGGCCTCCTTGGCCAAGGGCGTCATCATTGCGATGACTAATCCCAGCGCTGTGGCGATTCGCTTCATTCGGCGGCAAAAGTAGGTAAAACCATGTCTACAAGCAATGTTTTGCGCTTTGGCATTGGCCGTGCTTGACTGGCCTGTTTGAGGGTTTGAAATTGAGTTTATGGCCGCCCTGTTTGATATTTCGGGAGATTTAAGGTTCGAGGTCGTCGAGAAGATCGCCGACGGCCGGATGGGCGCGGTATTCCGTGCCTACCAGATCGGCTCTGAGGGCTTCGCCAAGGAGGTGGCGATCAAGGTGATGCACGAGCGGTTCGCGATGCAGCGCCAGTTCATCGAGAATTTCATCGGGGAGGGCAAACTGGTCGCAGACTTGATCCACCCGCAGATTGTCCAGATTTACAACTTCGGCGACGAGGGCAAGTCGCTTTACCGCCGGATGGGTGCGCACAGCGACGTCAAGCTACAGGGGGATCAGCGCGCCTACTACATGGTCATGGAGTACATCCGAGGGGTGAACTTGACCGAGTTCATCCGCGTGGTGAATGCCCAGGGCAGGGAACTGCCGGGGCCGCTGGCTGTGTTCATCGCCAGCCGCATCGCGCGCGGCCTGGCTTACGCGCACGGCAAGAAGGATGCCGAGGGGGAGCCGCTTGGCATCGTTCATCGCGATGTCAGCCCGCGAAGCGTCATGATGAGTTTCGAGGGCGACGTGAAGTTGACCGACTTCGGCGTGGCCAAGGCGGCCGGGCTGATCGAACAAAATGAGGGCGAGCAGTTGTCCGGAACGCCGGAGTACATGAGTCCGGAGCAGGCCAACTTCGAGGTCACGGATCAGCGATCGGATATTTTCTCAAATGGCATCATCCTTGCCGAATTGCTGCTTGGGCAAAACATGTTCGCCGGGGCGGACGCGGCGGAGTCGCGGCAGCGAATCATCGACCTGCCCATCCCGCAATTCCGCAACGAAAGCGACTACATCGATCTCCGGCTGGACGCGATTCTGCAGAAGGCCCTCGCCCATGACCTGGATGTTCGCTACAACTCCGCCGAGCGGCTGATGAAGGCTCTCGAGTACCACATGTACCACAAGGGCTACGGACCGACCAACGAGACGTTGGCCAAGTTCAT
>CAYWMH010000117.1:0-2433 GCA_964459315.1 uncultured Verrucomicrobiota bacterium | reverse complement strand
GGTAATGCAACGTACCGTGGGTAAGGGGTTCACCACTCTCATTCATCACGTCAAAACAACGCACCTGCGTGACGTGTCCCGCCTTCCATCCAGCCAAGGCCAGACGCAGTTCGAGCCGGTCCGCTGACAGGGTCGTGCCAGTCACCACGATCGGTGTTTGGCTGTCCTTCTTGCCCGCCTGGCTGTATCGCGGCGAGCCGTAATTGGCGTGATACGCATACCGGAACTGCGATACGTCGAAATTGTCTGGAACGATTGCACTTGGCTTGACCGGCTCTGTGAAGGTGAGTAGGAATCCGTCCCGCTTGGCCTCAACCTTGCGAATGGAGAACGGCAACTCCCCGCTGAATATAACACGTTCGAGAGACGACGGTTCGGGCGCGACGCTGGCCCAAGTTCGCTGCAATCCGCCGACGTAAAGGCGGCCGTCCGGTCCGTAACTCAAGCGGTTCACGCCTGAGCGAAAACCGTTGAGAAACGGAAAAACAGCCCCCTGATAGTTGCCGTTGACTTTCTCGAGAAACACCCGGACAAGCAGGGAATATAGAAAATCGCCAACAAGCAACTGCCCCTTGAACGGCCCGAGCCTCTTATCCGTCACCTCGGCCATACCGCTCACCGAGCGAGCCAGTGTGTACGGGAACCAAACCGCCGGTGGAGTGAAACGGGCTCTGCCGCTGTACCGTTCCCTCGGCTCAGGCAAGGCGGAGGGATGCCCGAAGTATTGGCCAGGTCTCAGGTGGTTCAGTTTGCAGGCGGCCGTCCATTGCCCCTGATTGTCGGTCACGAAAACATCCCGCTCGGGGCCGAAAACCCCGACGCCGTTGGGCTCGCGCAAGCCGGATGCGATGCCCTCCATTTGCCCGCCATCGCCAAGGCGGATTCCCCAGCCCATGAACTTCATGTCCCATCGACCGCTGTGCCCAGCGTTGGCGAGGACGAACCGCCCGTCGCGGTCGAGCACCGGCCCGTAGGAGAAAGCGTTGTAATGGCCGGAATAACCCCAATCGGCGCTCAATCGGTTAAACTCCGTCCTACAGTCTTGCTCATCAAAGACGATCTCGGTGAGTTCCTGCTTTTGTGAAACGTAAAGCCTGCCATCTCGCACGAGCAGGCCCATCGGCTCGTTCAACCCCTTGGCCAGCCGGCGGAATGTGACCGGGCCTTTCCCGCTAAGGATTCCGTCCAGCAGATATACCTCGCCCGGCCAGGTGCAGACGGCGAGCCTGCCATCCTCCAGCCAATCCATCCCGGTAATGAGCAACTCCAGTTCCGGCGGAAGTGGGAGGTGCTCGATTTGGTAATGGGGATTCCTCGGCGTAGCTCTTGGCTTGTGCTCCGCTTGGCCGACAACTCCCAGCTTGGCCAAGCGGGACGGGGACGGCTCCGGCTCCATTTCCCCGTCGTGACTAGTGATGATATCGATGGTGACCGGTTGCTCATGAGGGGGGACTCGCACCCAAAACTGCTCGGCATCGGTGAGCACTTCCCGCACATCGTAAACCGATTCCGCCCCCTTCTCGGTGACAATCGGCTCCGTGTATTTCATCGGAATGTTGATGACGCGAATCGTCACGCCCTCCGGCCCGTTGGCGAGCACCTCCCGTTTGGATTCGCCTTCTGCGAAACTGTTGGCCAGAAACCAGAGCGGTTGGCTGCACGCACCGAGGGTCAACGTCCGCCGTACGCCCCGTTGGCCAAGCGAAGGCGTCAGCCGCATAGCGATGCGTTCCCCGTCCCCCGCCTTCAGTTCATAATGAAGGCTTACCCGGTCGCCCTCGATGGTGGTGCCGGTGAACTTTCCGGTCAGCCGGTTCCCGCCGGGGACGGATGCAGCGGAGGGCGGCTGTGTCCTCCAAGGGATGACCGGCGGGTTTCCCCACAGCAATTTACCGTTGGGCTGGGCGATAAACGGCCGTTTGGCGTGGGCGTGCTGGGGGCCATACAGGTCGAGTTCGCCGTGCCAGACGGTGTGCGTGCGGAGTTGCTCCGTGTCGAAGGCAAACCGGATGCCACCCAGCGGGATAACGATGCTTCGAGTCGCCTTGGGCATTGGGGCGTGGCGGAAAAGCTGCCCCGGTGGATCGTGGGCCGGCTTGGGCTTCTCCGCTTGGCCAAGCGCTTGGGAGGTCAGGGCGAGGCAGAGCGCACCCACAAAATTGACGAGTCTCGGAAACATCGCGGTCGATCGTTGCGCGGCAGACTGATGGAAAACAGCTTGATGTTCAATTCAATCGGAACGCTTGTCGAAGTTTTGACTGGCGAGCGGCAGCGTGGCGGGTAGAATCCGCCACAAGAATCGGATGTTCACCATGAATAAAATCAACTGCTTCCGTCGTGCCGCGACTCTGCTTGCGGTGTTCGCCATAGGTTTCACTGCAAGCACCCCCTCCCAAGCTGGGAATCCGCCCAAGGGGTTTACCTCGTTGTGTA
>CAYWMH010000116.1:0-7299 GCA_964459315.1 uncultured Verrucomicrobiota bacterium | reverse complement strand
CCGCTTGGCCAAGCGCTTGGTTTAATTTTTGGAGACGAGTCGGATGGCGACTCCTCCCTGTTTGCTTAGCTCCGTTTTGAACACGGAATCGGCAGTCACTTCGTGGCGTTCGATGCCGACCTTAGTACGAGTATTCACCGAGGTGTCGTCGCTGTATATGTGAGCGGTGTATTTTTTGCCCTTGGGCAGAAAGTCGAACGCCACTTCCACTTTGCGGGACTGGACGGCGTTGAAGCTGCCCACAAACCAGTCTTTGCTGCTGCGCCGCGCGATGGTCGCGTAGGTGCCGATTTTGGATTCGAGCACCTTGGACTCATCCCAAGTCACGGGGAGGTGTGTGAAAAACTCGAACTCCTGGTCCTTGCTCATCTGCGACGGCCGGTCGTACCAGAACAAAAACTGGAGCGGACTGAAAAAACAGACCGACTTGGCCAACTGACTCGCGTGTGACGAGGTGTCCTGCACGTAGCCGGCGTAGTAGCAAAATGTGTGGTCAGCCGGCCCCGCGATCATGCGGGTGAACAAGTTGGCCAACGCCTGCTCGTGCGGCGGGCGAGTCTCGTCACCACCAATGCCTTCTGCCGTCAGAAAGTTCGGGTAAGTGCGCTCCACGCCGGTCATGCGGTATTCGTCGTGCACATCGACGATCATCTCGTGCTCGGCGCACTTGCGGATCGCGTCATGCAGCCACGCGGTCCACTTCTGCGAACCGTGCTGAACGAAGCCAAACTTTATCCCCGCGATGCCCCAGTCCTTGTAAACCGGCAGCAACTCGTCGAGCTGACTCTCAAGATGTCGGCGATTGACGTAGAGGATCACGCCGATGCCGTGCTGCTTGGCGTACTTCAAAACTTTTTGCAGGTCGAGGCCGCGGCGGGAAACCGTGCGCGCATCGGAGTCTTCCCGGTCCTGCGGCCCATACCAACCGGCGTCAAACTCGATGTATTCCAACCCGTACTCGACGGCAAAATCCACGCAGTCGATGCCGCCTCGAGTCGAGAGAGACACCTCACGAATCACCTTGCCGGGCTTGATCCAGCTCGTGTCGGCGATCTTCGACGGCGCATTGAGGTTGAGCATCAAATAATTATTCTCTAGCAAATCGCCAGCAGTGTCTCCGGCCATGACCACGCGCCACGGAGTCGTGAGCGGCAGCCTCGAGACCACCGGACCGTGCAGCCGCGAGACCAGTGCCGTTTTTGAATCGTCCGGCCGCCGCACACGCATACGTGCGTAATCGACGAGGGCCGCCTCGGCTACGGCGATCACTTTGCCAGCCGCAGTCTCGAGCACACACGGCCGCTCAAGATTGTGGCGCGACTCGCTCAATTTGATTTTTGAATATAGCCCCTGCGCCGAGGTGACCGCCCAGACGTCGTGGTCGGCGGTGAACTGAAACTCCGTCTGCTCCGAGACGATGTGCAGCGTGTCCCCGCTTGGCCCCTCATTGATGACGTAGCGAAACGCCACGCCCTCGTCGTATGCCCGCACCTCCAGATTGAAGGCGGCGCCATCCTCCCGGCTGTAGCCCACAGTGGCACCGCGATAACGATCGTGAATCACCGACCGCTCGCCCCAAGCCGGTTTCCATGTGTGATTGGATTCGGAAATATTTAGCTCTGTCAACGGCCCGAAGCCCTTGGTCCAGTCCTTCTCGCCGTCAAGCACGAATCCCAGTCCGCTTGGCTTGATGATCTCCTGCCCGCGCCACAGCACGCGATACGTCGGGCGCCCCCGCTCGCCAGTAGTTAGCTCGATGGAAAATTTGGAGTTCGGTGATTTGACGCTAGCCGACTTGGCCGACGCCGTTTGGGAAAAACCTAATCCAGCAATAAACAGCGCCGCACACGAAATGATTCGCAAAGAAAATGGCATGCGCGGACGGAACCAAAAAAACATCCCGTCTGCAAGACGACACTACTCGCCATAGCCCAGCACTCGCAGCCGGTAAAACTGCTGAACCGCCGCCCCGTCCGGGAGCGGCCACTCCGCTTGGCCATCCAATAGCGTCATGGTCTGCACCGGCTTCCACTTCGCTTGGCCAAGCGCAGCGCTGGACTGCAACTCCACCCGCATCCGATCCGGCCCCAGCAATCGCAAGTGCAGTCCGCCCCCGCCCCGAGTGATTTCGAGGCGCAACACCCGGCCGTCATCAACCGGCTTGGCCAAGCGGTTTGGGCGGCCCGGCGTCGGTGAACCATCGAAGAAAACGAAATGCGCCGCCCCATCCGGGTAGCGCCCCTGAGAGACATTTCGCTGCTGTTGGCCAAAGGTGACGGCGTCGATCAACACCCCGTTCGGTGTCGCCAACACGATCGTCTCGCCTGAGCGCCGCAGCTTGAAGCCAAGCTGGTCCGCCCGCTGGGCCAAGCCGGCATCCGCCATCAATTGCCAGTAGCCGTTACCCTCGAGAAACGTCAGTAGAGGGAACGGATCAAGGTCGCGCTGGGCCAAGCGATCGGACATCGTCAGCCCGGACAACTCGACCGGCCTTCGCGCAGGGTTGAACAACTCGAGCCAATCCGAACCGTTACTCTGCGAAGCCATCCATTCGTTGATCCGCAGCCCAAGCGGGTCGGCGAGCGGCGCGGCGGTGTTCGGCTCAGCAGGCGTTGGCGTTGCCAGAGTCCAACGCGCGGATCCATCCGGCACACGGCCAAGCGCGTAGCCAACCGGCAGTCGGCCGAAGCGCAGTGAATCCAAAATCGCAGCGTCTTTTTGTTCGTGTTCGACGAGGAAAAGTCGACCCCCAACAAGCGGCAACGCCGTCGACAGTGTGAACCGAAAGAATCCGCCGGGATCGATTGCCGTCTTGGCCGGGATCACCCAGCGCCCTGGCTTGGCCAAATCATCCGTAAATGCTAAGCCACCGATCTCAGCGGACGCATCAGTCGGGTTGAACAACTCCACCCAGCCGGTGCCATCCGCGAGCGCGGCGACTTCGTTCAAGCGAAACTCCGGCTTGGTTTTGCCGGGGGTATTCGGCTCAGACTCGATCGTGAGTTGCAGCCCAAACACCACATCGCTGCTGCTGCGGCTCGCCTGATGCACCTCGACCGCGAGAGTGTTTTCGCCGGCGTTGAGCCGTTTCGGATCGAACGTGAACCCGTTGCGCCGGGCGTCTCCGCCGTTGGCCGCGAGAGTTTCAAAATCAATCTCGCCATCGGCCGGCATCCGAAATCGTTCCCCAAACTCTTCGCCGTTCAGATAAAAAACCGCACCATCATCGATGTAGTGTGTGACCCGGACCAGCGCCGCCTGAACGTCTTGTGGAACCTCGAAAGTCGTCCGGAAATAATAGGCGACCTTGCCCTGCTGATAAACCACCGGCGTGCGCAGCGGCACCTCCAAACGATCGTCCTCGTGGCCCAGCAACCCGGGGCCGCTGCCCCATTCCGAATCGTCGAAATCGACGGCAAACCAGTCACCAGCCAGGGCGTCGCCGGAATCTTCAAATCGCCATTCGTGATCCAGCGCCAGAAGCGTTTCGCCGGCCGGCTCTGGTTGCTCGCCGAACTGTTCAGCGGCAGCACGCCGGCGACGATCCATCCACGACTTCATCTCGCCGCGAACCTCTTCCGGAACGTAGTGCCCCAGCGAGCGATCGAGTTGAGCATCAAACTCAACCTCCGAAAAAACCGTGTTCAACAGCTCCCTCAGCTTGCGGCGATATTGCGGCTCGATCTGCGGGTGACGCAGCAAGCGACCCAGCGCAGGAATTCTCGTGGCACCGAAAAAGGTGGCGCCGGGAAACGAGCCGGTGTCACCCTCGCCAAGGATGGTGTCGGTGTCGTAGGCCACGAGCAGGAAGCGCGGATCGTCCACGCCGCGATAAAAATAGTAGTCGTCATTGAAGCCGGTGTTGAGGCTCGACTCGCTGTTGTTGAACAGGGCCATCACCGCGAGGTGCGTGAGCCATTGCTCGATGTCGATGACCTCCCGGACGCGCGCAAGCGACAGCTCCTCTTCCGGGTCAACCACCCTGAGCATCCCTATCAGATCCGACCAGTCGTCCTCTGCAGTGTTACTCGTTTTGAACCACGTGTTGCGATAACTGTCAGCCTCCTCACCGCGATATTCGAAACCGCTCGGGGCGATATTGCGCCGCGCACGGTACAGGTTGCCACCGTTGTCGTCGGGGAAATGGAACTCCACCCAGCGGCTGTCGATGACCTCGTGCGCGGCGTAAAAACCGAACGACCACCCGGCCGGGCCGGCCTCGGTCGGATCCTTGTCATTCAGCCGCACACGCACCGGCCAGACACGCGGAGCCGCCGCTCCTGACTTTAGCGCGAGGACGCTACCAATGTGCTGCACCCACGAAAACTGGCCGTTCAAGTTTAAATCCGTCTGCCCTCTCCACGGTTTATCGCTGCGAAAATGAATCCGGAAATTGCTGGGCTTGCGACCACGCGAACCGTTGCCGCGATTCCGCACGCCGACCAGATAGCGGCACTCCGTCCCGGTTTCATCGCGGCTGATGAAGGTGGCATTCATCCGCGCATCAGAGCGCGAGCCGCTGGTGATTCGTTCCCGATCGCGAAGCTCCTCCCCGGTCATCACCACGCGATAAAGAGGCCCGGACTCCAACGGGGAATCGTCCACCAGATAAACCGGGTTGGCCGCTTGGCCAAGCGAGCCGTCGAGCTTGCGGGCGGGAGCCGGCCACATGCGCGCTTGGCCAAGCGCATCGGTCGCGCGGAGGTAAAACTCCACCACGGTGCCGTGCGGTTGCGGCGGCAGCGTGGCGGTGAAAAAACCGTCCCCGGCAAGAGCGTCACCCGCTTGGCCATCATCGCGCATCGGAACAGGTTGAAAGGCATCGGGCTCCTCGCTGGTAGCGTCGCGAAAGTGCAGCACCACCTCCGGCTTGGCCAAAGGCAACGACACGGCACGCGCGCTCACCCGAACCGAGTCCGTCGACTTAGGCACAATCGGAAAGTGAGCGATCCCGACAATCAGCGGCGCGGTGTTTGGCTGGCGTACGGAGTTGGCTTCGCCGGGCGTGCCGTTCTCAACTTCGCTCGCCGCCCAGTTTTGCCCGGCCTCATTCGGCAGCCGCGGGTTGATCAACTCCAGCGACCTTCCGCTCCCGTCGTGGGCCGCCTCCCATCGCCAGCCGTGGAAGCCGCGATCCTCCGGGCCACGCACACGGTTCGCCCAGTCGCCCCGATCAGCGTAGGCCACTTGGTCCGCCACGCCCCCTGTGGCATCCTCCAGCACCAACATTTCCCCGCTGTTGCTCAAACGGCCCATCCAACCGCCGCCGACCTGCTTGGACCCGGGATATTTTGCCAAAAAAACCTGGGGATCGGCCGCAACCACAAGCAAACCGTTGGCCGGGATCTCGACGTCCGGAAAATCAAAACGAATCCCGCGTGTGAATCGCCAGCCCTTGAGGTTCACCGGCCGGGTGTCGCGGTTGAGCAACTCGATGTATTCCTCGCGATCATCCTCGGAGGCCGGGTGATACATGATCTCGTTGATGACGATGTCGGAAAAATCAGGATCCACCCGCACCTCCCAACCACCACCGGAAAACGCGTTGCCACCGAGGTCGCGTATCGCGTGGCCCTCCGCCCAAGCGACCGAGACAGCACCCTCCGTCTGTGGCAAAAAATGAAACCGATACGGCCCGCGACCCTCACCGCTCACGGTCTGCGCAGGCTGCTGGCCAAGCTCCAGGTCGGCGGCAACCACACCGGTCACCGGCTCGGAAAAAGTGATCACCACTTCCTGCAACGCGGACACGGTGGCACCGGGGGAAGGAAGGATTTCTGCATCCCACGGCGGGGTGATGTCCATAAAATCGTATTCCCAACGGGCTGTCGCCTGGGTGGAGCCGAACGCATGCGGCGGGGTGAACCGATCCGTGATATCGTGCGTGTCAGCCCATGAAATGTTCACGCGACCGTAAGCCGGTTTGGCAAAATCGAACCGCCACTCCGTCCCGCTTTCATTCACCTTCGTGACGAGTAACGCAGGCCGGTCGTTGATCAACAGATCAGCGGCGTCCAAACCAAGGATCGGCTTGGAAAACGTCACCGTCAATTGAGTCAACGCCGTGACACGACCCGGCGCAGGAACGACTGCGGTGACCGAAGGTGGCGCAGTGTCGGAGCTAACTGTCAACACTCCCGGCTCCGAACGGGTGAAGGCATCCTCATCGTCCCAAGCCACTGCGGTCAGCGAGACTTGGCCGTCCTCCTCCGGCGACCAAGCGAACTCGAACGGCTCCTCCCCCGCCTCGCCAATCTGTTTTTCACCAGCGAAAAACTCGACCCGCACGATGCGCCCGTCGAGATCGAACACATCAGCCGCGAGCTGCCATGGCTTGCCATGCACGATCAGCAGATCGTCCGCCATCGGTGCCAGCGTGACGAACGGCCGGCTGTTGGTTTCCTCCGCCTCGACGCCGATCAACTCGAGATCGAAACTAACGTCGCTGCTGCTTGGCCGGCTTTGATGAACCTCCACCGCGATGAGGTTCGTGCCATCCCGCAGCTCGTCGGGGTTGATGTCGTACGGGAGAAAATCGGGATCACCCGACCGCAGCGTTGTCGTCTCCGCGGTGATCTCCCCCTCGGGCAGATTGAAACGCACAACCTCGCGTCCGTTCAAAAACACCAACGCGCCGTCATCGCTCAGCAGGCGAAGTTTCAGTCCCTCGAACCGGCCGACACCCCCCACCGTGATCGTTTTCCGGAACCAAGTGGTGACGTGTTTTTCCCGAGGATCATCGCCGAACCGGATTCGCGTCGCCTCGTCGCCCTCGCCATAGCCAAGCTGCGCTCGGCCTTCGAGCCAGTCGGCATCATCGAACTCACCGCCGATCCAATTTTCATCCGGCGGCTCGCCGGTGTCGAGATAGCGCCAGCGGCTGCCTCTGGTTATCAACACCGATTCCTCCGCGTTGCGCTTGGGCACCACCTCAAACTCGACCCCGGGCGACTCCACCGCCTCGCCGTTCATTCCCTGCGCGATGACGGTGAAAACGAATTTGCCAACACGCCGATTCTGCCATTCATAGACATACGGCTCGGCGGTGTCCGCGAACACCCTCTCGCCATCGATCGCGAACACGATCTGCTCGATCGCCTGGCCACCGAGATCGGCCCTGGCCTTGACGTGCGTGACGCCGGGGGCCTCGATTCGAGACTCGGCCGGCGACGTGATGCGAGCCCAAGGCACGTCACCCGCCGGTTGAGCGAAGCCAAACGGCACAGCGGCCAGCCAACCGGCCAGCCAAGCGCGTTGTCCGGTGCCCTGCCTCAATTCGACTCTGACACCGAGAACGCG